>JBEBWN010000088.1:0-12421 GCA_040392235.1 Taibaiella helva
TTGCTGTAAGACTGCCGTCTAGATTTATCTCTAAAGACGTAGCTCCTTCATAACTAATCCGTATATCTTCGACCTTACCGCCCGGATGCACCAAAAAGTCATATTCCACTTGATTGCCCTTTATGTACAGAATCCAGTCTATATTAGGATATATATTTTTGTAGGTTATTTTCCGGTATGTATTTGCTCTTTCTCCAGCGACTGTACCTGCTATGTTAAAATGATTTTCATAAAAAGCATTTTTTTCTTCTGCAATACTTTGGGCAGCAGAGTTAGCCCCCAGAAGACGGACATCCATTCTATACATTTCCAAGGGTACGGATTCCGCTTTGTTATCAGACAGCAGATCCATAGAAGTAACTTTCGTCCACTGGTAATGCACTTTTCCTCTACCAATGAACATCACCAGATTGCCCGAACCCACCTTAAAATCCAAATCAATTCGATCCCGACCATACTGATCCTTAATTTGCCCTACATTCTCTGTAAAATACAAAGTAGAAGAGCCTGCTAAATTTTGTTTTAACCCATCCCTGGATGTTTGCGCGTTCGTAGCATAGCCGTATAACACAAAAAGCATCCCTATAAATGTAATTTTTGATTTCATATTATCGATTTATTTTACAATGAAAATTAACTATTTCCTTTAGCGGAAATAAATTAGGACCCGAATGGTAGTGTTACCATCTTTCTCGGAAACCATCCAATTGCAGCAAGCAAAGAAATATTCCAGCATTCCAACTCCTACTTGACCGTTTCTACTCATTCAATTTAGGTAGAAACAGTATTTGGAGTGGGCAAAAAATTATATACTAAAAATTGCCCAATCGATCCTAATATAGCTATGCGTCCCCTCGGATTCGTTTTTTTACCTTATATCACACAGTAACTATCTGCCCTCAGATCTGCCCGGACACTAAGCAGCAAGAATACTACAGGTATTATTCTAAGTACATTTTTTATCATAATTCATCCTCCTTATGTTTGAAGTAATTTATAATAGTTTAAAGGCCAGCTTTATGCCACCCTATTTCTTATTGCAATAAGAACACAAATATAGCGTTGCAGTGGCAGCCTTTCCTGACCACTTCTACTCAATTAAATTGAGTAGAAACAGCTATTTTTGGTTCAGAAAGGACATCACATATTAAAAATATACCAATCACACCTTATACAATTATGCGTTCCGCCGTATTCGTTTTTTTGCTGTATGCCCTACTCTCAGCCTTTCCGGTTGCAGGACAAGGACAGCGCCGGATCCTGGACAATATACGGCCCATAGAAGCAGGTAACGACATACTGAAACCAAATGAAACAGGCATAGCAGAAAACGATAGCGCCCGGCAGGAACTCCTCCGGTCCTTAAAACAGCATTGGATCAGGAAAGATATAAAAGAGGTCAGGCGCTGCTTAGTGGCGCTGTCTGCATTCTGCAACGACCCTCTATTCCAGGAGCAGGCCCTTCGATTCGCAAAGAGAGGCTTACAATTATGTGACAGTCAAAAACATGCTGCAGAACTATCGCTATTGTACGAAAATATAGGTCAAATATATTTCCGCCAATCCCGTTATAAAGAGTCGTTCGAATCGCATCTGAAAGCCATTGCCTATACCCATACCGATCCTCTGCGCGTGGCCCGGATAGAGCGCAAAATGAGCGAGACCCTGCTCTTGTTAGGTTATCCGACCCTGGCCCTGGACTATCTTGAACGAACGCTGCATACAGCCATCAGCTACCGGGACGGCGAGCTTTGGGCCAGCGCCCTGTTAAACATATCCAGGATAAAAGAACAAAAAAACAACCTGCATTTTCCGTATTGGGACAGCTGTGTGCAGGTAGCCCGGAAGTTTAAACTGTACAGTATATTATATGCCGCCACCCTGAATAAAAGCTCTTCCCTGGCCCTTAACGGCAAGCCGCAACAGGCGCTCCACCTGCTCCAGGCATTCGACACTTTATCAGCCTACCTCCGGCCGGCCCCGCTCTATCTTTGGAAAAAGGATGAGATTGCCGCCACCGCCTATAGTGCATTAGGTCAATACGATACGGCAGAGCAATTATTTCTCCGCAATTTGAACGAGACAGACCACCACGGATGGTTGAGCAGCATGAACCAGCTCAACAATATGTATGTCCTCCAGGGCGATTTTAAGAAGGCTTTTTACACCGCGCAGAAGCTACGCGAAAGGATAGATTCTATTGGAAGCCATGATATGCGGTTACGGCTAATCGCCAAAGAATTGCAGTATAAAAATGCGGAAAAAGATAAAGAGCTGCTCCAAAAAGAAGCGGCCATACGCTTCCGCAACACCTGGATCGGCATTGTCAGCGCCGGAGCACTTATATTGCTCGGTATAATCTTATTATTGCGCAGGAACTACCTGCAAAAACAAAAGATACAACGCTCCGGGCAAATTAACCTGCAGCTCAAAGCCCGTATAGATGGCGAGGAGCTGGAGCGGGAAAGAGTATCCCGGGAGTTGCATGATGGCATAGGAGGTATATTATCGGCCGCCAAAATGAACCTGAGCAGCATACGTCCGCCCGGCGATCCGTTGGAGTTGGACCGCTATGAAAAAAGCGTTCAGCTGATCGACGATGCTTATATAGAGCTACGCCGTACAGCGCATAATATGAGCCCGGAAATACTAAAGGATAAAGGACTTATAGCTACGGTAGCCTTATTTTGTAAAAAAACGGAAGAAGTATACGGCATGCCCATACGGTTCCAGCATTTCGGCATGCCGGACAACTGGCATGACGATAAGGCGCTATCCCTTTACCGCATCATACAGGAACTGGTTCAGAATATCGTCAAACATAGCGGCGCCCGGAAGGCGATGGTTCAGCTCAGTATGCAGGACAACCGGCTGGAACTGATGGTGGAAGACCGGGGCAAAGGCATGGAGCCCGGTAGCACACCAGACGGCATCGGACTGGGCAATATCCGGAACCGGGTAGCGGCCTTGGGGGGGTATATAGACATCGACTCCCGAAAGGATGAAGGGACTACGGTATATATCGGCGTGGAACATATATTCCCATAAGTAAAAAGGAAAAACAAAACAGGTATCAAAGAGCATTACAAAAAAGATAAAGAAAACAGGCAATGATCAAAATAGCACTAACGGACGACCACGAAATGGTATTGAAAGGCCTGCAGCAAATGCTGACAGATGACCCCGGTATAACCATAACCGGTGTTTACCCGCACGGCAAAGCGCTGTTGGAAGGATTGCGCCAGGAAGAGCCCGATATATTGCTGCTGGACCTGCAATTGCCCGACTACAGCGGCGAAGAACTGGCCCGGCAGGTCCTGACCCTTTATCCCCGCATAAAGATCATGGTATTGTCCAGCATAGACGAGACCAAAAGAGTAAGGGAAATGATGCGCATAGGTTGTCATGGATACTCTTTAAAAAATGTATCCCAGACTACCCTGATTGCCGCCATCCACAAGATTCAAAAGGGCCAGCAGTATATGGACCCCGCCGTACAGGGCGAGCTGGTCCGCGAACTATGGGTACAGGAAAACATCAGGTCGCGCCATATACCGGAGGTAACACGTAGAGAGAAAGAGATACTCCTGCTGCTGGCGGAAGGATGCAGTAGTAAAGACATAGCCGACCGGCTATCCCTGAGTATCCGCACGGTAGAAAATCACCGGAAAAGCCTTCTGCAGAAATTTGACGTAAAGAATGCTGTAACCCTCCTGAAGACGGCCAAGGAACTGGGTGTACTGGAAGGCGATTAGATGGGTATCCTGTATCAGGTACGGTTTCTGATCAAGTACACTTTTTCAATTTATTACTTCGCTTTAAAGCTCATCAACCTATTGTCGCTTTTGGAGGTTTGCATTTTTGCTTTTGACATAACGCTATGCCTATCGCACCAGTGTTACATTGCCCTGCAATACTTCTTCCCGGCCATTACTATACTTTACAGTCAGTTGATATAGATACACCCCGGCCGGCTGCTCCTGCCCGGCCCAGCGGCCATCCCAGCCCCGGCCATTTCTTTCCCGGCTCTCGAATAACAATTGTCCCCAACGGTTCCGGATTTGAAGATGCAGACTGAGTACACCCCTGCTCAATTGCTGCTGCGGAAAGAAGTAATCGTTGCTGCCGTCGCCGTTAGGACTGAATGCGTTGGGGATATCGGTGTAGCAATCTTTACGGATCTCTATACTTTCAGTGGCTATGCATCCATCGGCGTTACGTATCTGCAACCGGTAGAAGCCGGGTCGGGTAATGCTGATTGCAGTCGAAGTATCACCGGTATTCCAGGTGTATTGGTCCCCTGGGTTCGGGCCATAATGATTATAAAGCGTCAAAGTACGAGCAGCAAAACAAAGGGAAGTATCCGGCCCTAGCAATAGCAAAGGTATAGGCGCTACGTAAACCGAATCCGTACGTAACATATCAGGACAGGCTCTGAACCGGGCCAAAAGAGTAACGGGTTGGACGCCCTTTTCATGAAAAGCATGCTCCAGTAGTGCGATGCCATCGGTATGAAACTGGTCTGCCCCGAATTGCCACTGTACGTCCCGTACAGTTGTCGGGTTAAGCTCTGTCCAGGCCCTGATGGATTGACCTATGCATAAACTATCACGATCTATCCATAACGGGAGCGTTTCAGCTACATCGACCGTTATAAGGCGCTTTATGGAATCTATACAAACATTGCGGTATGTTCCATACAGCGTAATAAGATAATTTCCGGCTTCGGGGTAACTAAAAGCAATGTCCCGTCCACTCAATTGCCTCCCATTGCCCATGTTCCAGTCAAAATGATGGTAGTGATCATCCGAGACATTTTTTACATCAAGGGCTTCCTCTGTACAAACTAGCGTATCCAGATCAATTTTCAAACGAAGTTTCTCTTTCGTGTAGCGGACAATAAAACTGTCCCTGTTGACGGTACAGATACTATCGACCCCGTAATCTACCCAATACATGCCTGTGTCGGAAGCGGGCATAGTATTTGCCCTGCTACCGGTGTTCCAACTATAGTCGCTGCCACCGCTATGAGCAGGATAAAGTATTAGGGTATCGCCCGGGCAATACAGTTCTTTTGCCGTATAGGTTGTCTGCAAACGCGGCACCGTATCAAAATAAACACGGAAGGTGTCTGTATAACTGTCGTAGGTACATACGGAATTGATCTCGTAACTTACCCAATAAACGCCACTTTGGGTAATCGTAATTTGTTGCGTTGTATCACCTGTGTTCCAGGAATAGTTGATGCCGGTATTGGCCGATGCTTGCAGCAGACTTTCCTGGGCACAAAAGATGGTATCGTAAAACTGACGTTGCACGGAACGATAGCGATCTTTTGCAACGGCAATATAATTGGGCATCGACAGGCCTCCGCTGGTGCCGGGTTGCAGATCTACGCCCATAGAGTCGTATTGACAAGAAAGCCCAGGCGCATCGGGCTGGTGCACAATTGCCATACGACTAGACGCATTCATATTAAGGTAAAGCTTATGATCCGGGCTCCGCCTCATATTGACAACAGCATCCGCTATTCGGTAGCGGGATCGCACTATAGTGGCGGAATCATTGCTGCTAATATCAAATTGCTCCATTACACGCTCCGCTCGGTATAGTTTGCTGTTATCCGGAGAAAAACAGACGGCATAACAAGATTGACCGGGAAGTGTTATAGGATTGCTGACCGTTCCCTCATCAGGATTGAAATCATAAAGGCGGGTATCCAGGAAAACCTTTTTTCCATTGGGCGACACATCCATTGATCCTACTATAGCCATCGGGGAAAGTTTCTCGATACGCGACACAACAGGTATCGTATCCAGGCCATCCAGCCCTATACGATAAGCCTTAAATTGTTCGCCACGATGCGGCACTACCAACAGCCAAACATTACAGTCGGTGCCCGATACCGCAACCATTTTCTCCGTTAGCCCATAATCCATACCAATGGCCTTCTTACCAGGTACAATATCCCCTAACCCGTTATTCAACCGCATGTCAACCATACTGTACCACATCAGTCCCGATCCCCGGGTTTCCGTGCCGCCGATGGAAAATAAATAATAAAGATTACTGTCGCCCGGAGCCGGAACAATAACGATACCTTGTGTGGTGGTACCCGTAACAAAGTCATTTCCAAATCCAGTAAGATCAGCGCCATTGGGCATAAGTTTATGGTTTTTATTCCACACTTTAGAACCATCGGAATAGAAAAGTAAATTACCACTGCGGTTGCATACTGAAGCAGCAGCCTCGGCCGTGCGTATCTCCGTTACAAAACTTCCAGGCGGGCTAGTACGAAAATCAAGACCAGCATGAAAGCCGAAAGCCCAAACCATATCGTATTGAGCCCGGCTCGGCGGGGGTCCCAGCAAGCTATAGGCAAGTATTGCCACGATAACATACGGGAAACGCATCATTTTTCGAAGAGTTGACATACTATTACTTTAAAGATCAATTTACTACCCCTATCTGTTCGCAAAGTGTTGCGGAAAAGATAAGGATAGTAAATTACAGACGCCTGCTTTGACGATCTACATTTTTATAAGCTTATCCTTATACAATGTATTTCCATCTCCGTCCTGTACCTGTATCAGGTATATCCCGGTACTATAATCATGAAGATCGATAATCGGGGCCTTGCTTTTGCTGATCAATATTTTTCCGTCTATGCTGAAAAGAGTAGTAACAACAGGAATTGCCGCTTGTATATGCAATTGTGTTGTAGCCGGGTTGGGAAACACCCGTACCCGATTCTGTACCGGGTAGTTATCTCCTATGCTTACGTTGTTCACTATATATACATCAGAGGTGTCCACACAACCGTTAACGTCGGTTACCACTACACGGTAGCCACCATTCTGGTTAACGGGAAGCATTCTTTCTGTTGCCCCGTCGATAATCTCGTCATTCAGCATCCATTGGTAAAGGTCGTGCACATTTAAAGTACTCAACGTACGCTCATCAACAGTAATTACCGCCTCTATTGCCGGGAAGACATATACGGGCAGGTAAGTAGTTGCACTGGTATCGCCGCAACGGATTATCTGTACAGCAATATTGCCGCCCTGCAAACTATTGGTCACCTCTATGCTTGTTCCCGTACTGCTTCCCGTCCAACCATCCGGCAAAGTCCATATACAACTTTCTATATCTCCGATGTCTGCAACGCGATAAGTATGAACCTGATGGGCACATATGCTATCCGGTCCACTTATAAACCCGGCTTCCGGCACCTCGGAAAAACAGAATTTAGCAATCAGACCTGCAAACAGTAAAGGATTGGTATAGGTATCCATATGACTGCCTGGCGTTGCCACGCCACTATCACTGTTCGAAACACCACATACATATACATCCGATCCGGAAATACAAGAACTGAAAGCCGCTTCGTCACCAGCACCACCATAAAAACTACCCCATAGCATCTCGCCCGAAAAACTCAACTTAGCCAGGTACCAGTCGCCATAATTGAAACCGGAACGACTGCCTGCATAGGTTTTTTGAATAGCGTTGCCGGTTGTAGGAATATCCGGGCTATTGGAAGTGCTGCTGAGCAAAAGGTATTGACCGTTAAATATGTTTAAATCGGGATTCCATTCGTGCCCCATACCCCCCAGATAGGTGCCCCATAATCTCTTGCCCGATTCGTCAAACTTAGCAATATAGAGATCGAAATAGGCAGTGTCCCGGGCGCTGAAATCGGGCTGTAGACTGCCCGGTGTGCCGATGCCTGTAGTGCTTTGCGTAAAACCTGCCAAATAAACGTTGTCCTCTTTATCACAAATCGTAGAAGAAGCGAAATCCTGCTGCAAACCGCCATAATAAGTACCCCAGAATTTCTTTCCACTGGAATCATATTTGAGCAATATTGCATCAAAATCCCCCGGACTGGCGGAGGCCCTTGTCGGCTGATGACTACCGGGTGTAGACCAGCCTTTTCCGGAGGCATGGCCCGGCAGGTAAATATTCCCCTTACTATCAATGCTTAGGCGACCTGATGCTATAGCTGCAGTCCCATTTCCTGTAGTGTCGCTGTTCTGCACGTAAGTAGACCATACACGCTGCCCTGCAAGGTTAAATTTGGCTAAGAAAAGATTCTCAGCGCCATTTATCATGGTTCGCTCAGCTCCGGGACTGGCTATGTTATTAGCGCTTTCTGTTACGCCTGTTACGTATAAATCGTTTCCCTTTACCAATATGTTTGCGGTGGCGGCACCCTCATTGCCCGAACCGCCCAAATAAGTTGTCCATATGCGTTGTCCATCCGGATCAAATTTAGATAGTACAAAGTCAAATAGGCCTCCGGCCACGGTCTGATGCGCTCCCGTCGTAGCCAGCCCTGAGGCATCGCTTCCGGCCATCAGATAGGCATTGCCTGTACCATCTATTGAAAGACATCCCGCACGATCGATTGCCAACCCGCCAAAATAGGTACCCCAAATTTGTTTACCTCCGGCATCGAACTTGCACAAAAACACATCTATCAATCCGCTTATGGTATTTTTAAAAGATCCGCTGGTGGCGATATTTGAAGAAGTAGTTTCTCCGCTGCAATATACATTACCTCTGCTATCTGATTCTATATAGGCAACCCCATCAAACATAAGGGTCCCCCCCAGGTAAGTTCCCCATTTTACTTTCGGATCTATGGTGATCTTTCCATTGTGGCTGGCGACCTTAAAAAAAATCCGGTTATTATCCACAACAAATTCAGACGGAATAACTGTTCCATCTTCCCGGTAAGTAAAGGGGCTACTTTCTTGTATCGTGCCAAAAGGACTAGCCACTTCAAGTCCTCCAAGCCTATCCAGGTTAACCTTGTCTGCTCCCCGGTATTCCATTTGAATATCAGCGACCTTTCCTCCGGGATGCACTACAAAATCATACTCAATACCTTCCTTCGTAAGGTATATCACCCAATCAATATTGGGATATATGTTTTTGTAGCAAATTTTCTGATACGCGCCTGCTGCATACCCCTGTTGAGGCATCCCAGTCCCGTAATAACGGTTTATAAGCGGGAGCCGCTGCTGTTTTTCCGTAATGGCATTCTCATTTGCGCCGATCAAAGTAAGTTCTACCCTATACGTTTCTAAAGTATAAGTACTTTTCGCGCTCTCCCCCATTAGGCCGGCTATAGCTTGAAGCGGGCGTTCCATCTGATAATGTATTTTGCCACTTCCTATATAGAGTGTTGTGCCTTTGTCCCGGAATTGAAAATCAATATCGGACCTCGGATTCCCATACTGATCCCGGATTTGCCCTGCATTTTCAACAAAATACCGGTTTGAGGCAATCGCAGAAAAAGGCGCCGCCAGGAAAGATTGCCCCCCACTGAACGATTCCCGTCCATTACATATAAACAAATGCAGCATAGTCAAAATGCCAATAAATATAAATTTCAAATGCATAGCTACTTTTTTGAGGATAAAAAATGTTTTACTGAGAATTATATGCTATAAGATCATAGTGAATGGTATTTTCCTACTGCAGTAAGAATACAAATGTATTCGTACGCGCGCGTTTTTTTGTAAGCCGGAATACTCATTTTAAAATTGCGTAAAAACAGCTATTTTTGAAGGGAACACCGGGCCATATTTGTTTATTACAATACCATTACCTATGCTTCGCATACGTCTATTTTCGCCTCTTGCTGTGGTATTTCTGTTAATATCATCATATGCATTCACTCAGGACAGGGAATGGGGTCAGTATAACAATGTAAATATCGTAAGCGTCGGAAGCAGAATAGAAACGGCACTACAATTAAAGTTGCGACAACCTTACCAATCCCGGCAATTGTTACTCGGCCTTCTTCAGCAAAGCCGCTTCGCCCTACAACCAGAATTGATAATCGAGTGCCTTACAGCGCTATCTAACTTTACGGATGATCCGAAATTGACCGAACAAACATTGCTCTTTATCCGGCAGGGAATTAGTTTATGCGACACGCAAAAGCATAAAAGGAATTTGTATAACCTGTATAACAATATGGCCTCTATCCTATTAGACCAATCTCAGTATATGGAAGGCTATAAAGCTCAATTAAAAGCAGCGGAATACGCAAAGAATAATCCACATGCCGTAGCTAGGGTAGAGAATAATATGGCCCATCCCCTCAGGATACTGGGCAAAAGAGCATTGGCCCTGGAAATACTCGAACGCTGTGTAGAAGCTGCTATTCGATACCAGGATGGAGAGCTATGGGCTAATGCACTGCAAAATATTGCCTGCCTTAAGGAAGACATAGGAGAAAGTGACTATATATATTACATGGATAGTAGCCTACGTATTGCTGAAAAGTTCAAACAGTACGATATATTATACCGGGGACTGGTTAATAAGGCGCTTATACTTATTAAAAATGGTAAAGAAAAAGCAGCTTTTGTTTGGATTCAAGCTGCGGATACGCTATCGCAAAACCCTGCTATCTCTCCGAGATTATCAGCGCAAGCCGACGAAGTAAGTGGTATGATCTTAACGGAAGTTGGCCAATACAAGCAAGCAGCAAGAAAACTACAGAAGAGCTTAATGCACACCAGCCGGGAAAAGTGGGGCAGTAAAATGTATTCTCTCTCCCATGCATATGCACACCAAAGCGATTTCAAAAAAGCATACTATACTATATTAGAATTGCTGGAAGCACAGGATAGCGCAATAACAAGAAATGAAATTATAAAATTAGGCGACCTGGAACTGAAATACCGCAGCGTAGAAAAGGATAAACAACTTGCAGAAAACAAATTGATGTTAACCCGGAAAGACAACGCGCTAAAAATAAAAAATATCGGCATGGGCATACTGGCTGCCAGTGGCGTAACCCTATCCGGCATTTTATTGCTTTTACAGAGAAATTATCGCCAAAAGCAAAAAAACCTTCGCGCCGAACAACGCAACCAGGAATTGCTGGCCAGGCTTGCCGGTGAAGAACAGGAACGAAAACGTATTTCGCAGGAATTGCACGATGGAATAGGCGGTATATTGTCGGCCGCTAAAATGAACCTGAGCAGTATAAGCCCCGCCTCCATCGAGCAGGAATCAAAATATGAACAGGGAATTCAGCTGCTGGATGAAGTCTATAACGAACTGCGGCAAACGGCACATAACTTGAGTCCGAATGTACTGAAACAAAAAGGCCTGGTTCCCACACTGAGCGGATATTGCAAAAGAACAGCCGAAGCCCAAAATATGGATATCCGGCTACAAACACTGGGACAGCTGTCAATATTGGACGATGAAACAGCCCTAACTACCTATCGAATGGTACAGGAATTGCTGCAAAATGTAGTGAAACATAGCGGCGCATCAAAGGCTATGGTGCAGCTCAATTACCAGGAAGGGCTCCTGGATATTACGGTAGAAGACAATGGGAAGGGAATAAGCGGCAGGACACAGGAGGCCGGTATCGGCCTGGATAATATCCGCGACAGGGTTGCCGCTTTAAAGGGACATATGGAAATAGATTCGCGCCCGGGAGAAGGCACCACAGTGTACATTAATATTTGAGAGGAGCCAGCATTAAAATATAAAAGTGTACCTGCCTTGTTTTGTGATTTAATGTATATTGGCAGTGATATATATCTTTTAGCGGTCGCAAGATAAGCAATAAGAAAAAGAAGAGGTTAAAACCGGAAATAAGATGATTAGGGTAGCAATAACAGATGATCACGAAATGGTAGTAAAGGGATTGCAGCAAATGCTGACAGAAAACCCTGATATAGACCTAACGGGCGTGTATCTGAATGGCAAGGATTTACTGGAAGGACTAACAAAAAAGGTTCCGGACGTACTGTTACTGGACCTGCATTTACCAGACCGTACCGGCGAAGACCTGGCGCGCGAAGTGCTGTCCACGTATCCCCACTTGAAGATATTGGTATTGTCCAGCATAGGTGACATCAAGCGGGTAAAGGATATGATGCAGCTCGGTTGTAAAGGATATTCCTTAAAAAATATTTCCCAGAAAGCATTGCTGGCCGCCATCGAAGAATTACACCAGGGCGGACAATACCTGGACCCCGTATTGAAAGAGGAACTGCTGCAGGAAAGTATTACACAGCAGCATCTCCGGCCTTCGTACATACCGGAGGTAACCCGGCGGGAAAAGGAAATCCTCGACATGTTGTCCACCGGGCAAAGTAATAAGGAGATTGCCGACCAGTTGTTCATCAGCATACGCACAGTGGAGAACCATCGCAAAAGCCTGTTGCGCAAATTTAATGTAAAAAATGCCCTGGGCTTATTGATGGCCGCCAAACAGAAAGGTATCCTGGAATAAGTGTAAGGGAAAGCCCACGCCTACATGACATTTCCGGACCTCCCGTCCTGTCTGCAGCCAGGCCAGGCAAACATTTTGCACAGGCCCAGGGGATACCTCCACAAGGTAGGGATGGCCGCACATCGGGCAGACGATTTTCCTTTT
>JBEBWN010000089.1:0-12370 GCA_040392235.1 Taibaiella helva
CATTGAAATGAAAACGAAAGGCTTCGGGCAGGTAATCCAGATAGTAAACACCAGTAAGCATGCCCACAGGAATATTGCGCGCTAGCACGGCATCTAATGTGTCCATAGCCTTTTGCTCGGCGGTAAATTTTTGAACTTCAATTTTTATGCCCAGGCGTTGTGTAACCCGTTTGAAAATATAACCCGGCCATATCCTGAAAGTAGTACCGGGTATTCCGCTCACCTTCACGAAAGGCAGATGGCCGAAAAATATGCCGGCGCCAATTCCAAAAGCCATAGGCTCTGAAAGGTCAATGCCTTTATCCCGCAATAAATTGGCCGTAACGCCACTTTCGCAATGGGCATGTTGTTGATGAACAAATGAAGTAGATATCAACAGGGGGTCGGAAGTTGTTTGAAAATTCGGCACGTTTTCGGTGTTGAATAAAAGTCAAAAATAAAATGGCGGGGTTTTGTGCGTCGTTCTTATATACTGTAAGGGCAACTTGTGTACAAACGGCTATTAACAAAGCAGTGTATATTCCATCGCCTTCTGCATACAGAAGCTGGGAAAAGTAAACTATTTTCCAAAGTTAGCAAGCTCTTCAGGAGTGATTTTAAATACCCGGGCATATTGCTCGATTTTAGACCGTTTTAACCGCGAAAAAACGGCTGGTTTGAGGTGGCGTTTTACGCGCCATTGCCATAACCCAACGTAGCGGGCCAATATAGTGGTATCCATCAGGTTTTTTTTCATGAAATAGGCTATCGGACTAAGCGTACCCTCCAATACTTTTTGTTCCGTTTCGTTCAGATCCTCCAACTGTGCCTCCCAGGCTTGTCGGGTAGCTAAATTTTCTACTTCCCAGCCTTCAGAATTGGCGCTGGTATATTTTCCCTCTTCCGAAACGACATAAAGTAGCTTGTGTACATCGCTTTTACCTTTATAGTTCTCCCTATCCTGGGGCACCTCGTTGATCTTCATATAAATCCGTTCTGGTTTCAGTTTTAGATAAGCAGCATACGCCATTATTTTCTTCCGGCGGCCGGATGTAATCAAAATTACGCTTTTCCCATTTATAAGGAGTGCTGTGTATAAATAGGAAAAGAGGATACCCTGAGGCTCCTCTTTCCCTATTTATAGAGTTTTATGTATTTGAAAATAAGCTATTTATTCATCTCGTTTTTAGCTTCAATACTGAGGGTGGCGTGTGGCACGGCACGCAGGCGCGCCTTGTCGATCAGTTTGCCCGTAACCCGGCAAATACCATAGGTCTTATTTTCGATACGGATCATGGCTTTTTCCAGGTGGTTGATAAACTGGATTTGCCTTCCAGCCAATTGTGACAACTGCTCTCTTTCCATAGCGCCGCTACCATCTTCCATATGGTTAAAACGGTTGTCCGTATCGTCTGTTCCGGCTTCATCTTTGCGGGTGATCAGTCCCTGCAGGTAGGCCAGTTCTTTTCTGGCATTGTCTAATCTTTTGGATATTAACTCCTTGAATTCATTCAGTTCTTCATCGCTATAACGATATACTGGTCCTGAGCTTTGTTCCGGCTCGTCCAATAACGAGCGTACAGATGGGTTATATTCTTTCATTGTTAATCCTGGTTCTACCGTTACCTTTTTTTCTATTTTACGATGAGCAATAACCACTCCAGGTTTGGGCGCTGTTTTTTTAGGCAAGGGCCTTACAGCATCCACTATTTCCGACCTGGAAGAAGGTGTTGTAGATGGTGGCGGGAGTATGTTTCTTTTTTTGGAAGGCAGGTTTGCCTTCGCTGTTTCTGGTGCTTTAGTTTCTTTTTTCAGGCTTTTTGCCGGTTTTACCTGCTGGGGTTCGGATATCTTTACAGTTTGCTTTTCTTTTGCAGGTGTTTTAGTTTTTGCAGGTGTTACTGGTGCAGTTTTTTCTATAGCTTTTGCTTTTTTCTGAATGGGTGTTGTTTCTTTGGCCTTTTTCACTATCTCTTGACTTTTTACGGAGGGCTTCGCTGTATTTTTAACTATTGTTGTAGTACTTTTCTTTGTTTTCGCTGGAGCAGCTTTCTTCGCTGCCGTTTTTACAGGAACGGTCTTGGCTGTAACAGATTTCACCGTTTTCTTTTCCTCAACCTTTTTTGTAGCCACAGTCTTCTTCGATGGGATTGCCTTTTTGGCAGGCACACCTTTCTTGCCGGGCTGAGAAGCTGTTGTTTTTTTTGTGGCCATGACTATTAGTTTTTAGTAATTAGAACTTTTAGGATGATATCATTTACTTCTATTGTGATGCCGTTACTGTTTACTGTAGGGACTAAGTCTATTGAATCTGCCAAAATTTCGGCACGAATATAATCATTAAAATTAATGATTGCAGGTTTAAGTGCTTCAAATTCTTCAATATGTACTTTTATCCGGTCTGTAAGTTCCAGGCCGCTATCCTTACGGATTTTTTGTATCCTGTTCACCAGTTCGCGGGCATTACCTTCATCCTGCAATATAGGTGTTATTGTAATGTCTAATGCTACTGTTAAGTTATCTTTATTGGCTACGGACCAGCCCGGAATGTCTTCTGCAACAATCTCCACATCGGCAAGAGTCAGTGTAAAAGCGCTGTCCTCCAACACAATTTCCAGCTGCTTTTCCTTTTCCAGCCGGCTGATCGCTGCCTGGTCTAATTGACCAATGACTGTTGCAGCAGCTTTCATTTTATTGCCGAGCTTTTTTCCCAGAACTTTGAAGTCGGGTTTAATTTTCTTTTTAATAAAGCCTTCGCTATCTACAAGGTATTCAATGGTTTTGACATTAACTTCCGAGCGGATAATATCTTCAACGGCCCTGATCTGGTGTTGAATGTGCTGATTCAATACAGGAACCAGAATTTTTTGCAGGGGCTGGCGAACCTTTATATTTGATTTTTTTCTTATTGATAGAACCAAAGAGCAAATGTCCTGTGCCAACTGCATCCTTTCTTCCAATTCGGCATCAATATAAAGCTCTCCGTGGCGGGGATAATCTTCATGGTGAACAGATGCTGCATCGGAGCGGTGCGCCACGCTGTTCAGGTTATTGAAGAGCCAGTCTGCAAAAAACGGAGATATGGGCGCAATGAGCAGGGCCAGTTTCTCAAGGCATTCGAATAGAGTCTGATATGCGCATATTTTATCAAATTCATATTCTCCTTTCCAGAACCGTCGGCGGCAGAGGCGTACGTACCAGTTACTCAGGTGCTCGTCCAGGAAAATTTCGATAGCTCTTCCGGCTTGTGTTGGCTCGTAATCATCCATCGAAGTGGTCACATATTTAATTAATGTGTTAAGTGACGATAAGATCCAACGGTCAATTTCCGGGCGTTCATGCAGCGGAACATAAGCCTCTTTAAAGGTAAAGCCATCTACATTGGCATATAGTGCAAAGAATTGGTATGTATTGTAGAGGGTGCCGAAGAATTTCCGTTGAACTTCTTTGATGCCTTCTATGTCGAATCTAAGGCTGTCCCAAGGTGATGCGTTTGTAATGAGATACCAACGTGTGGCATCTGCGCTGTATTGCTCAATCGTCTGGAATGGGTCAATTACATTGCCTACACGTTTACTCATTTTATTACCATTCTTGTCTAAAACCAAACCATTGGATACCACTGTCTTATAGGCAATTCCGGGATAAATACCGTTATCGGCCGTTATACCGGATGCCTGCAATTCGGCTTGGATCGACTCTTTAAGCAATGCAGCAAGCGCATGCAGTGTATAAAACCAACCCCTGGTCTGGTCTACCCCTTCCGCAATAAAATCGGCAGGGTAGTTGCGGGCGAATATTTCCTTGTTTTCGAATGGGAAATGCCATTGGGCAAAGGGCATAGCACCGCTATCAAACCATACATCGATCAGGTCGGTTTCTCTCGTCATGGGCAGGCCCTGCTTAGAAACCAGTTTAATTTTATCGACAAAAGGTTTGTGCAGGTCGGATGTTAGCAATTCAATATCTGAATCTGAGGGCATTATGCCTGCTCCGATCGACTTTTTAAGTTCTGTTCTCAACTCCTCTATTGAGCCAATGCATTTTCTTTCTGCACCGTCTTCGGTAGCCCATATAGGCAGAGGGGTGCCCCAAAAGCGGCTGCGACTCAGGTTCCAGTCTACCATATTTTCCAGCCAGTTACCAAACCGGCCTTCGCCGGTAGCTTTCGGTTTCCAGTTGATGGTCTTATTAAGCGCCACCATCTGTTCTTTTAAAGCCGTGGTACGGATAAACCAGGCATCCAGGGGATAATATAATATAGGCTTATCGGTACGCCAGCAATGCGGATAACTATGTTCGTATTTTTCCACTTTAAACGCCCGCCCTTCTTTTTTTAGCAATACAACTATATCTACGTCTACGTCTTTATAGTCGGGATCGTCTTTATAGTTTTTTACATAGCGACCGGACAAAACACCACTGCCTTCTATAAATTTACCTTGGCGGTCTACCAGGGTAAATATGCCAATATTATTTTGTTTGCCTACTTTATAGTCGTCGGCGCCAAAAGCGGGTGCAGTATGTACAATGCCGGTACCGTCTTCCGTAGTCACAAAATCGCCCGTAATAACTCGGAATGGGTCGCCTCCGCTCAACTCGGCTTTGTTACTGTCGAAAGGCATCAGTTGTTCGTACCGGGCGCCCGCCAGTTCGCGGCCTTTATACTCGGTTATCACCTTATAGGGTAACTGTTTCTTTTTAATTAAGGCATCGAAGGCCGATCTCAGTTCCGCCTGGCCGGCAATAAGGTTGGTATCAATGCCCCTTTCCAACCAATTAGTAAGGGCATCATATAAAGCCATATCCTCGCCTTCAATCCATTCATCCAGGTGCTCTGGAAAGTGCTTGTGCAATAAAGCTTTGGCCAGGATAACTCCGCAGGGTGCTCCTGTATAGGGATTAAATGTTTTTACCAGCACATAGTCTATATCCGGTCCTACTGTCAGCGCTGCATTCGAGGGCAGTGTCCAGGGGGTAGTCGTCCAGGCCAGGAAAAACAACTGGTCTGAATTGTCCAACGTTAAGGCCTCATGGGCAACGACCTTGAACATAACTACTGCCGTTGTATCCTTTACATCCTTGTATGTGCCGGGTTGATTGAGCTCGTGAGAGCTTAATCCCGTACCTGCAGCGGGTGAATAGGGCTGTATGCTGACACTTTTGTATAGTAGATCTTTTTTATATAATTCTTTTAAAGCCCACCAAAGCGACTCAATATAATTATTTTCGAACGTAATGTAAGGATGCTCGAGGTCTACCCAATAGCCCATTTTTTGCGTAATGCCGTCCCATTTGTCCTTATACTTCATAACCTCTTTCCGGCAGGCTGCATTATATTCTTCTATGCTGATGGTTTTGCCTATGTCTTCCTTAGTAATGCCCAGTAATTTTTCAACGCCCAGTTCTACGGGAAGGCCATGGGTATCCCATCCCGCTTTTCTTTTTACCTGGAACCCTTTCATGGTTTTATACCGGCAAACAAGATCTTTTAGGGTTCGTGAAATGACATGGTGAATTCCTGGCAAACCATTGGCACTAGGGGGGCCTTCATAAAATACAAATGGTACATTTCCTTCGCGGATCTGGATGCTTTTTTGGAAAAAATGTCCATCTTCCCATTTTTGCAACCATTCCTTTTCTATTGCCGGCATATTCAAATGCCTGGATTCTATATATTTTTCTGTCATGTATATAATATGCCTGAAGTTAAAAATCAGGCGCAAAGGTAGGAAATATATTATATGTTCTGATGGGGTTTCCGAAGGCTATGCCTTAGCCTCCCAACGAATAGTATAGAACTAGGGTATTGTTATTATCGGGGGATAAGTTAATGTCCCTTGAGTGGGGCAAAAATAAAAAGACAAAACCACTTTTGGTTTTGTCTTTTTTACGCAGCTAGAAACAATTTTAAGAAAATTGTTCCAGGAAATCGGGAAGTTGTTCCGGCTTTACTGTTTCCTGTTTGCCTGATTTCATATCTTTCACATTAATGACCCCGTTGGCCAGCTCATTTGCCCCCAGTATGCCGACAAATGGAATCTGGCGTTTATCTGCATATTTCATTTGTTTCTCAAATTTGGCGCTATCGCAATAGAATTCGGAAGGGATGCCGCGATCGCGCAGTATACGTATAGCTTTGAAAATGGAAGCTTCTGCTGCCGGCTCAATATTCACAAACAGGATGCGTGTGGCGGAAGTCCATTGTTCGGGAAAGAGTTGTAACTCACTCATAACATCATATATACGATCTATACCGAAAGAAATGCCAACGCCGGAAAGGCCTTTTAACCCGAACAGCCCGGTCAGGTCGTCGTAGCGGCCGCCGCCACCGATACTACCCATCTTTACGGCGTTTGTTATTACCTCAACTATAATGCCGGTATAATAATTAAGACCTCTCGCCAGGGTAAGATCGATAACGATATCGTTTCCGTCCGGAGTTTGCGCATATAATTGTTGATGATATGCTAGTGTGTTTTGTAGCTCCTTTACGCCTTCAAGAGCCGTCGCACTATTGGCAAGCAACTCAGTTACCTGGGCTAGTTGGCTCGCTGCATCTCCTTCAATATTGAGGTAACGCTCTATAAAGGTAATGCTCGTATCGCTCAGCCCATTTTTGCGCAACTCGTCCATTACGCCGTCCCGGCCAACTTTGTCGAGTTTATCAATCGCTACGGTAATACGGGTAAGCGCTTCGGGAACGCCACAACACTCAGCCAGCCCTGCCAGTACTTTGCGGCTATTAATGCGGATCTGGATTCCTGGTACACCTAGTTTATGAAATGCCCCGCGGTAAATACAAAGCAGTTCTGCTTCGTTGATCAGGGAATTGCTGCCCACCACATCGGCATCGCATTGCCAGAACTCCCGGTACCGCCCTTTTTGTGGCCGGTCGGCCCGCCATACTGGTTGCATTTGGTACCTGCGAAACGGGAAGACAATCTCATTTTGGTGCATAACCACATATCGGGCGAAAGGGATTGTCAGGTCGTAACGAAGTGCTCTTTCCGTAAGCGCCGGGTCATTTTTCCCTTCCAGGACAGTATTGAAGGCCATTTGTGCCTTTTCCCTGTTTTTAATGTCGTTCAAGCCATTATTCAAGATCTTAAATATTAAGCGATCGCCCTCGTCACCGTATTTTCCCATCAATGTTGTTAAATTTTCCATTGACGGTGTTTCCAGTGGCTGATAACCGTAAAGCTCAAAAACCGATTTGATGGTTTGGAGTATGTATTGGCGGCGTCGTACATCGAGGGGCGAGAAATCGCGGGTACCCTGTGGTATTGATGGTTTCATGAACGAATAATAAAAAAAATGCAGTAGTTACGTGTTATACTTATTAAAGGATTATTTTCCCGCCATATTTAAAAATAATGGCTTTACAAGTCTTTTGAATCATGTCGAAAACTTCTTCATAGCCCTCTTCTGGCCCGTACCATGGGTCGGGAACGGAACGGCTCTGGCCGGGATAAAGTTCATCCAAAAACAGTGAAATTTTGGTTTCATCAAATTGCCTGCCGGCTTTCTGTCGGATGGCTTTTAGCACATCTGTGGCCATAGCGTATATTTTATCGTACTTTTCCATGTCGGCAACATCAAATAAGCGGGCGCGCTGGCGGGAAATGTCTACACCATTTTTTTGGCATATTTTTTGAGAAAACAGATGTGGGGGCTCGCCAATATGATAGTTTTCGGTACCGGCAGAAAAAACGGTCCAATCCAGATTATTTTGTTTAATAATATCTTTCATCAAACCTTCTGCTATGGGCGACCTGCAGATATTGCCAAGACAAACCATCAATATGCGCATTATTTTCAGATTTTAACATAATGTAAATAAATTCTACTAAAGAATTTTGAACAAATCGCCGTCTTATTTTTTTTATGTGAAAACAGTTATGGTTGCGAAATTACGGCAATTGTATTTTATTGTTTGAAGCAATATTGTATGTTAGGAAAAGTACTATTCGTATATAAAAAAAGAATCTATCTGAGTAAGTTGGGTAGTTACTCGTATTTAATTTATACTTTTGCAAAACCATAAACCAGACAGATTCCCCTATGGCCACACAAAGAATACGTCTAGCCCCAAGATGGATCATCTTTTTGATTGATCTGTGTTGTTGCACAATAGCGATGTCTCTGGCTTTTCTGTTAAGGATGAATTTCAGCCTGACAGAGATAAGTCATTATCCTTTGTTAAAGATACTCAGCATAACGTTGGCTGTGAATGCCTGTCTGCTGGTAGCTTTTAAGACCTATGCCGGTATTGTTCGATACACCTCTGTCGAAGATACCGGAAGAATTCTCTCTGTAAATACCATAGTTTGCCTGATATTCCTGTTAATTGAGAATATATATCCCAAGGCTTCCGAAGACGCCGGCGCAGCGCTGTTTCCCGCTTCCGTTTTACTGATTTACTATTTGAGTATCAATTTTTTACTCATTATTTACCGCCTTTTTGTAAAGCGGTTGTTTCATTTCCTGTTTTCCGTACGACGCAAGAACGTTAAGGCGGTTCTTTACAGTGCCAGCTATGAAGGTCTGTTAGCCAAGAAGATGATTTCCGACAATCAGCGTTCGGAAATAAAGATCGTGGCTTTTCTGGAAGATAATGAGCGCCTTATCGGGAAAATTATTGAAACGACCTCCGTTGTGAGGGCTAATAAGCAAAACCTGGAGCGACTTAAAAGAGAAGGAGTGGAACTGCTGATTATTGCCGACCCTTATATTCGCAAACAGCGACTGAATGACCTGGTTGATATTTGTCTCGAATTGAATATTCGTATACAGCAGGTGCCGTCCAGTGAGAAATGGATCAATAATACATTGGAGCCGGATCAACTGAAAGACGTCAATATCGAACAGCTACTGGAGCGGGATGTGATTAAGATTAAAAATGAGCAGGTTGGGAAGGAGATCAGGGGAAAGAAGATATTAGTAACCGGTGCCGCCGGTTCGATAGGTAGTGAAATTGTCCGGCAATTACTTCAATACAACCCTGCTATTATTATTGCGTGTGATGTAGCAGAAACACCTTTGCACGATCTGCAAATGGCGCTGGCCGAAGATGCAAAAGTGAAAATATTTATCGGCGATATCTGTGATCGCATCCGTATGGAGCAGATTTTTGAAATTTATGCACCTGATATTGTGTATCATGCAGCCGCCTATAAACATGTACCGTTAATGGAAGAGCATCCCTCGGCCGCTATCGTGAACAATGTACTGGGCACCAAAATTCTGGCAGAGCTATCGGTAGGATATGGTGTGGAAAAATTTGTAATGGTATCTACGGATAAGGCGGTAAATCCGACCAATGTTATGGGAGCTTCTAAGCGCATCTCAGAGATATTTATCCAGTCCTACTATAAATATATGCTCAGAACCACCAAGTCGCCATCATCATCCCATATGGGGCTTGCTGCAAAGAATACCAAATTCATCACCACGCGTTTTGGCAATGTGTTGGGATCGAACGGATCAGTTATTCCCCGGTTTAAAAAACAAATAGAAGAGGGTGGTCCCATTACGGTAACGCATCCGGAAATTACCCGTTATTTCATGACCATACCAGAAGCCTGCCAGTTGGTGCTGGAAGCGGGAACAATGGGCAAAGGCGGAGAGATATTTGTATTTGATATGGGCAACCCGGTCAAAATTGTTGATCTTGCCCGGAAGATGATCCGGCTTGCCGGCAAAGAACCTGACAGGGACATTCGCATTACCTATAGCGGCTTACGACCGGGCGAGAAGCTATACGAAGAGCTCCTCAACAATGCCGAGAATACAATGCCCACTTATCATGAGAAAATCATGATTGCCCAGGTACGGGAATACGATTTTGTTTCAGTCTATACGCAAGTCGACGATTTAATTGACCTTGCACAAAAGCATTTCCTTATGGAAACCGTCAGCAAGATGAAAGAAATTGTTCCTGAATTTATCAGTAATAATTCTATTTATCAGAAGCTGGATATTAACGGCGGCAATAAACGCTCCTCGTAAAGCTTAGTCCCCCCTAACAAATTAGCGCATTACTTTATTTTTATTGTAATATTTGTGGTTGCCTACGGTATCTACAATCTATTTCCGGAAATAAATCCGAATTTTGTGCCTGTTTTTTGTCAGAATAACGATACAGAAAAATATTAGATTCATTATTGACCGGTTAAAGATTACTATATGTTTTCAGATATAGAAGTTGCCCGCAAAAATATTGCGCACAGGGGGTTTTTAGATATAGACATTGATCCTACACTCGATTTGTTTGCCGAGATTGAGTTGTTAAAGAAGGAGAAGAATGCCGTATTGCTGGCGCATTATTACCAGGAACCGGATATTCAGGACGTTGCAGACTATATTGGTGACAGCCTGGGCTTGGCACAAGAGGCTGCAAAAACTAGTGCCGATATTATAGTATTTGCCGGTGTGCACTTTATGGCTGAAACTGCTAAAATTTTAAATCCCACAAAAAAGGTCTTATTGCCGGATCTGAATGCTGGCTGCTCATTGAGCGATAGCTGCCCTCCTGCTGATTTTGCGGCCTTCAAGGCAAAGCATCCGGACCACCTGGTGATATCTTATATCAATTGTAGCGCCGGTATAAAGGCTTTGAGCGATATTATCTGCACTTCTTCGAATGCGAAATTAATAGTAGACAGCCTTCCCGCAGAGCAAAAAATAATATTTGCACCAGACAAGAATTTAGGTGGTTATATCAATCGTGTAACCGGAAGAAATATGGTGTTATGGGATGGTGCTTGTATGGTGCATGAAATATTTTCGCTCGAAAAAATTATACGGTTGAAAGAGCAGCATCCCGAAGCCAAACTTATTGCCCACCCGGAATGTGAAGAGCCTTTGTTGAAAATTGCCGATTATGTGGGTTCTACCACCCAGTTGCTGAAGTTTACAGAAACAGATGGAAACTCCGCATATATTGTAGCAACTGAAACCGGCATTTTGCACCAGATGCAGAAAAATGCGCCCCATAAAACATTTATGCCTGCACCGCCGGAAAATAACTGTGCCTGTAACGACTGCCCGCATATGAAGCTGAATACACTGGAAAAATTATACCTGTGTATGAAGTACGAAACGCCGGAAATAACAATGGAGGAAGAATTGCGTCTTGCCGCTAAAAAGCCAATTGACAGAATGTTGGAATTGAGTGCGCAGTTAGGACTATAATATAGGCAAGAGAATCCGCGTTTTTTTTGAGTTGGCAAGTGTATGTTCTAGAAAGGAACAAGAAAGAGGAATGAGAAACAGCTTTCATTCCATGCGGCAATTTCCTACCTTTAGGCGCAATTTTCTTTAACTATGAATAAACGTTCTGTGACAATATTAGGCGCCGGACTGGTCGGTTCGGTTCTTGCAGTGTTATTACGTAAACGAGGATACCCGGTAACGATCTACGAACGCCGGCCGGACATGCGCAAAGAAAAGATATCTGCGGGCAGGTCTATTAACCTGGCTATGAGTAACCGCGGATGGAAAGCTTTAGAACTGGCCGGATTACGCAAGGATATTGAAGAGATAGCGATTCCCATGCCGGGGCGCTTTCTGCATCAGGAAGACGGGGCCTCGGTTTTTCAACCTTACGGCAAGAACGGAGAAGCCATCTATTCGGTTAGTAGGGGCGAGCTTAACAAAAAACTCATTGACCTGGCCGAAGAAAGCGGCGCAACAATCCTATTTAATCAGCGCTGTACTAAGGTAGATATACCGCAGAACAAAATAAGAATACAAAAGGATGACAATAATGCGATAGAATTAGACTGCGATCTTCTGTTTGGCGCAGATGGTGCTTTCTCGTCTTTACGCACAGCAATGTCTTTTCAGGATCGGACTAATTTTTCGCAGTATTATATAGGGACGGGTTATAAGGAGTTGCATATCCCCGCAGCCCCGGGCGGCGGCTGGCTTATTGAAAAGAATGCTCTACATATCTGGCCCCGGCACAGCTATATGATGATAGCCCTGCCGAATATAGATGGTAGCTTCACTTGTACCCTATTTTTTCCTTTCGAAGGAAAGCATTCCTTTGACACCATTAAGAAAGAAGAAGAGGTTCGCACTTTTTTTCAGCAGCAGTTTCCCGATGTATTTCCCTTGATGCCATCACTGGTCCATGATTTTATGCATAACCCGGTCTCTTCGCTCATTACGACCAAGATATTTCCCTGGAAGTATGGAGATAGAAGTTGCTTGATAGGGGATGCGGCACATGCAATTGTTCCGTTTTACGGTCAGGGCCTTAATGCCGGTTTTGAAGATTGTACAGTATTGGAAGGCCTGATGGATCAGTATGGGGACGATTGGACTACTATTTTATCGCAGTTCGAACAGGCGCGGAAACCAAATGCCGACGCTGTAGCAGACC
>JBEBWN010000090.1:0-12280 GCA_040392235.1 Taibaiella helva
GTAGTAAGGGAAAACAAAAGAAAGCAAGAAAGTAGAATATGCTTCATGCAGTAATTGATATAGAGTAGCTTTACGAAAGTTATGCACAGCTAAAATTAAATCATTTATATAAATTATCTTTGCCTTATGTTACACAGATTGGAAAGAGAAGATACTTTTATGCATAAGGGTATGCGTAATAGGTTGATAGAAGAACTGCGCCAAAAAGGTATCAAAGATGAACAGGTGCTAGAAGCTATGAACCGTATTCCTCGTCATTTTTTCCTGGACCCGGCTTTCGAGCGTATAGCCTACGAAGACCGTGCTTTTCCTATTGCCGCAAGTCAAACCATATCGCAGCCTTATACGGTAGCTTACCAGACACAATTCCTGGAGATAAAGAAATATGATAAAGTGCTGGAAATCGGAACCGGTAGTGCTTACCAGGCTTGCGTATTGGCCGAAATGGGGGCATGGGTGTATACTATAGAACGACAAAGGCAATTGTTTGAACATAATAATAATTTCTTTTTTATAAAAAAGTATAGCTATTTGAAGCGTTTCTATGGAGATGGTTTTGAAGGGTTACCCTCTTTTGCTCCATTCGACAAGGTGATTATCACTGCGGCTGCCCCCTTTGTTCCGCCAAAACTGGTAACCCAAATGAAGGTTGGTGCCATCATGATCATCCCGGTCGATTGCGAAGATGGATCTGTACAACAAATGAAGCGTGTGGTAAGAACTGCGGATGGTTACCAGGAGGAAATACTGGATACTTTTAGCTTTGTGCCCATGCTTACCGGTAAAGAGAAATAAAAGCGGCCCGTCATTAAAAGAATAGCAAGTATTATATGCCCGGAAATAATTTACTACGTCTGCATCATATTGTGCCGGAGCCTTTAGCCGGGCGTATGGACACCTTGTCTCATTCCGATATATGGGATAAAGATGTGACCTTCGAAAGCGGTGGCAGATTACTGTTACGGGCGGCGTCTGGTAAAGGCAAATCTACCCTGATCCATATTCTATATGGCTTACGCAGGGACTACAGCGGTGAGGCGGAATGGAGGGGTAAGCGCCTCCGGGAAAAGACTGATGAGGATTGGGCCAGTACACGAAGCGGAGCGTTAAGCATCGTATTCCAGGACCTGCGCCTGTTCCCTGAACTTACGGTTGCTGAAAATTTGTCCATAAAGCAGGTGCTGACCGGCGCTGTATCTTTGGAAGAAGCCAGGGACTGGGTGGATGAACTGGGTTTGCATGAAAAATGGGAACAAAAGGCGGCGACACTTTCCTATGGCGAACGTCAACGGGTAGCTATTGTGCGCAGCTTGTTGCAACCTTTTTCCTGGTTGCTGCTCGACGAGCCTTTTAGCCACTTAGATAATGCCAATGCGCAAAAAGCAGCAACCCTGATCCGGCGCAGAACGGAGCAAACCGGTGCGGGTATTATCGTGGTCGACCTTGAGGATAATGATCTCTTCCCTTACACGCAAAAAATGTTGCTCTGATTATTATGCATGCTACGGGCATCGTTGTAAAAATCCTGGCCACAGAGGTCCAAAAATACCAGCAATTCAAGCCCTAATTGAACCGGCTGTCTGGATAATAAAACATGCTCCACCAGATATTATATGCCCAATACTGTCTTCAGTTTGGCATAGCCGCTCCTGCTAACCGGTATTTTAGCTTCATTCCTGAGCACCACGCAATAACTTTCCTTTTCGTATAACTCGACTTTATGGATATGTTGAATGTTCACGATGTAAGAACGGTGCACCCGTACAAACTGATCGGAGGGCAATTGCGCTTCAAAGTGGGCCATGCGCTGATGTTTGAGGTAATATTTAGAGGCCGTAGTTACCTTCACATAATCGTCCGCAGCTTCAAGATACAGAACTTCAGGCAACGGTATGATTTTGATATGCCCCGAGTCTTTTACCACAATTCGCTGCGATTGTTCCGGTAATTGTGGTGTTTTTATTGCGTTGCTGGTGTTTACTGCCGGATGAGTTAATTGCAAACGCACTTTTTCCAGCGATTTCTTAAGGCGCTCCTGGCTAATAGGTTTTAAGAGGTAGTCTAATGCATTGACTTCAAACGCTTTCAGAGCATACTCGTCGTATGCAGTGGTAAAAATAACCGCCGGAGGTTTCTCCAGGAGTTCCAGAAGTTCGAAGCCGGTAATCTTGGGCATTTGAATATCAAGAAAAATTAAATCCGGCTGGTGCTCCTGTATGGCTTTCATACCTTCAAATCCGTCATTGCAGGAGGCTACGATGTCTATGTCTTTTTCCCCTTCCAGCAGTTCGGCCAGTAAAGAGCGTGCCAGCGGCTCATCATCTATTAAAATGCATTTCATAATGGTTCAATTATTGCTTAGCGATTATCATTTATGCTTCGTATTCAATAGGAATATGAATGGTAGCAGAAAAATAAGGTGTATCATCATCTGTTTCAGGAGAAACAAAGTTATTATTGATCTGTAAAAGATCGTTGCGTGCAAACAGCAGGTATAGTCTTCGCTGTACCGACTCCAGGCCAAAACCGGTTCCCTTGGTTGTTGCGGTATTCGGATCATAGGGATTGCGTATGGTAAACTGGAACTGGCCGTTTAAAATGGCGCCGTATATCTGGATAATCACTACACCTGTGGTGCCGTATAAGCCGTATTTGATAGCATTCTCCACCAGGGGCTGCAATAAAAAGGGAGGGATCTTGGCATCCAGGCAGTTGTCGTGTATATTTTCTTCTATAGTCAACCGATGTCCGAAGCGTACCTGTTCAATGCTCAGGTAAATACGCAGATCTTCCAGTTCGTCGTTAATGCTGATCAGGTCATTGTCCTCTTTTTTCAACGTGTGCCGGAGGAATTCGGAGAGTTGTTGTACCATTAATCGCGCCCGCTGCGGTTCTTTGCCAATAAGCGCATTTATGGAATTTAAGCTATTGAATAGAAAATGGGGGTGCAATTGCTGTCTTAACTTAAACAATTCCGCCTCTTTGCGCAACTGTAAACTATTTTGTTCCAGTTCCGTCATAGATTCCTGCCGGGCCAGGTGTTTTACAAAATGATTGATCAATGTATAATCGCATAATACGATCCATCCTATTAAACCACGTATGTAGACCGTTTCCTGCCAGAAAAGATTATATGCGGTATTTTCGAAGATGGCCTTTAATCCCCATTGACAAAGCAGGATCCAGATGACGCAAAGTCCCAGGCTTTGGAGGGCGATGACCCCGTAGCGGGTGATAGCCGGCATATAAGGGGTAAAACCATACTCCAGGAATAAAAATATACCGTACAGCAACATATTTGTGCCCAATGCATCAGCTAAGGCAATCTCGACCGGAAAACCTTTAAAGGAACATAACCAGTAAAATTGGGCTGTACCCAGCGTTAACAATAATATCGCTGCGCTCAGTTTAAGGTTTAATGCCTTAAAGTAGGAAGTCGCCATAATTCATACGGGCAGTTGTAGTATTAAGTTAAAAGAGAAATTCAGAACCCAAAACGTACTTCATTTACTTGTTCATGTCTGGTATCTGTTAATAGGTCTGAATGCACAAAGAACGGTTCTGGTACTTATCCGGTACTTATCTTTTTCAGACAAGATATGGTGAGTACATTAATAACTTTTAATCTCGATACCCCCAAACATAATGTTTCCCTTAAGTACTAAGGTTTTAGAAGATTCACTACTGCCCGTCATTATTTTTCTTTTATCTTCTATACCTCCGAATACTACGGCAACTTCATTCTTTAAGTTCCAGTTTGAGGGAATAATAACGTCCAATCCTCCAAATATTATAGAAACATCAACTACCACGATGCCCTGGAAGTCGGCCTGCGAAAAGTTAATTTGCCCACCACCAAAAGTGCAGTTTATCTTTCCTCCTTTAAAGTTCTTTGAGAATACATTTTTCTCCACGTTGCCGAATGTCGTGTTTACTTCCAGAATGTCGGTAAGATCTTCTGCAACCGGCATTGGTACGGGTTGCCCCCTTTTAAACCGGTGTGGATGTTGTTGGCAATTCCTGTTCTTGTTCAGTAAAACGGTGAAGCCAATAGCAATTATGGCGATGGGTACCAGATAGGGCCTTAAATTCAGATCTATTATATCATTGTTGTATAAGAGCGAGTAGGCGCCTATCAAGATCAGAATGAGCCAGACGATATTGCGAAAACGGTGCTTAATGCCCAGGAAAAGACCTATAACAATTAACAGAGAGGGCCAGCTAAACAGCCAGGAAGTAAATAAGCCGGAAGTTTGTGGTATTTTTTGCAGTAAAAAAATAATACCTATTAGAATTAGAATAAGGCCTCCCCATCTGTTATTACCATGGCGCTCAAACTTAGCTTCGGGATGGTTCGGTGCTGAATTGTCCATTTTCACTGAATTAAAAATACATTATGATTCAAAGGTAATATGTATCCGGGCATATTTAAATGGCACTTTCGATAAATATCGGCTTTTATTCGGTAAATGAGATGGATAATGACCAGAGTGCGTCGCCTTACTTAGTGGCCGGCTATATCTGCTAGTGGAAAGTCAAAGGTGAAAAGGCAAAACAAAAAAGTGGCAATAATTTGATAGTCAATTAACTATGTAGGGTCTTATTGAACGTATAGAAGTAGTAAAGGGGCCGGCATCATCGCTATATGGCTCTGAAGCTATGGGCGGCATTACAATGTCGATATCGCTACCAAATTCAGGATGGGCAAAGTCCGGTGTTTAAACTATTATAACTATCAGCTCCTTTACGGATGTTCAGTGCAAAACAGGATTTCCGTATTCAATAAAAGGACAAAAGGACCTGTAAAAGAAAGAACAAAAAACGTGGTAAAACAGTCTTTACAGATTTCGGCACTATACTAAAGCCGGCTTGTAGTATTACTAACAAAGTCATTCATTGACGCAATAATTGACCGCATTCTTACCGGAGCTGTTTTATGGTCAAGATGAGCGGCTATCCATTCTTCGTGATAAGGATTATTTAAAAGTTTTATCCACTCCCCGATAAGGTATTGACGAAGCGCTCCTTTTGTATCTCGCATTTCATACCAAATTAACTTCCGGTTATCTATTACAAATACAATATCTTCAAAATCCGGGCTCGTTCTTCCGTCGTTATTTCCCCTGCCTTTAAATGCCTCTAATTTAGAAGCGATAAAATAAGGTGACGAAAAGATATTTACTTCATTATGGCCATCCAACCTGTATTTTACAATATGCTTAAATCCGTCTTTATACCAATGGTTGCTAAAACCAAGTATATTTTCTTCCGTTGGCATTATATCAACCGTCAACCCCAAGTATTTGTATCTGCAAATTACCTTCGACCCTGCATCCACTTTAAACCCCAGCTCTGCCAATCGCTCCTGTATTTTTGTATAGTCGCTATAAGTTCCTACTTCAACCAAAACATCTATATCATCAGTTGGCCTCGCATCAACCTGTTCCGGGCGATCGGCATATAAGGATACCGTTGCGCCACCTACAAATACAACTGAGTCTTTTAACTCGCCAAGGCCATTATACACGCCTTTTATGCGGGCAATATGGATATGATGATTCATGAATTCATTAACTTTTCCAGTCCAACAATAGCTATTTTCTTTTCCCTTGCCCTTCCCATCCGCAGCACATCAACCAAGGCTAGCATTAAATATAGTTTCTGATCTTTTTTAGCGGCATTTACTGCTCCGGCATACAGAGGCCGTACACTCAATCCTCTTTCATCGCTTTCTCCATCAGCCCACACATATTGCTGTTCACTGATGAATTTTTCCTTCATAAAGGGATGGCTATGTGCTGTAGGTATACCCCTGGTAATACTTCCCGGCTGTTCAGGAAATACATATGGAAGGCCATAAATAAGAAATTCGTGCACTGTTTGTACCCTTACTCTTTTCCTGTCGGAATCGATGAGTCCTGACAAAGCACTTCTCTGCAAAGCATTAGAAACCTCTGCACCGCTTAAAAATAATTCATTTGCCAAATCCTTATTGTACCAGTTTTCAGAACCGTAACAGAGTATTTTGAGTAAAATAACAATATCCTGTGGCCGCATTTATCTTTCCATTTTAAAGCAAATATAACAAAATTCACGATTTACGATTCATAAATCGTGAATTTAAATATTAATAAATTATTACTAACCTTTACGATGAGAGGAGATAATCCTCCCGGACTAGGCTCATGGGTCGACCGGCAGAATTCACTGATAAAATGATGTTGACTTTGGTAGTTTTGCCTGGTCTGTTCGCTCATCTTTTCAATATGCCTTTTACTCTAGAAATGACAAAGTAGAACTAATAATTCATCACTTATCTATAGTTGCAAACTCCCTCGATTGCGTAAACTTTGGTTATGCGGGCTCCAATTGTTTAATTTACATGCTCTTTTTTGTGCATGCGTTGTGATGAAGTCGTTTGCAATTCAAAAATCGACAAATAAGTTTAAGCAACTTCGAGGAATATGTCGGAACAGTATGCTACCAATGACAATAGTGTTAAATCAAAGGTGAAAAGGTAAAAACAAAAATTTACAAAATGTTTATAAACAATAAAATATGGAGTAATGAGTCGAAAAAGTACGCTTGACTAGACCTTAGTCCATTAATCATTTTTGTACTATAAACATTTTTCAATAAATTGCCCCGCTTATGACACTATGGAGCATAGCGATACGTCTATCTGGCTGATAATAAAAGTAATACCAATCTGTCACGGTATAAAATGTATAAACCACAATCCGTTTAATTTTAATTTAAACCAATAAAATGTCGAAGAGCAAATCATCTGGTTCTGGTAATACTCAATCGCCTGCCTCATCGCAAAAGCACAGTACCCCAACCGGGAATTCCGGCGCCGGACAAACATTCTTGGCCAGTATTTGGCATCACCGACAAAACAAGCTTATCTTTTTAGGCTCCCTGCTTATTAATATTTTGCTACTCATTTTGTATAAGTATTGTCTTCCTCTGCCCGATTTCTTTACCGATTGCAATGGTTATATCTATGCGGCAGCCAAAGGAGTAGATGTTTACTATAGGCCGGCAGGATATGCTTACTTCCTGTCCTTTATGCACGCATTCAGTTCTTCAGATGTTTTCCTGGTTGTTGTTCAGTTTTTACTACTGCTTTTCTCGGCACAGTTTTTATATTTTAGTGTGCTCTACCTGTTTCGTCTCAGTAAGCCCTGGTTAAAATACCTGTTAGCGATGCTGGTACTGATCAACCCGGTGTTCTTAGTGCTTTCTAACCAGGCCGGTAGCGATACAGCATTTACGGCTTTTTCCATTATTTGGTTTACGGCTATACTGTGGATGCTTAAGAAGCAAAGCTGGTGGGCATTATTACTTCAGTTGGCCATGTTGTACTTTAGTTTCCAGATCCGCTACAATGCAATGTATTATCCCTTTATGCTGGTAGCTGTGCTGTTGCTCGTTAAAGGTCTGAAAGTGTATTATAAGGCGGCCGCGATTCTTCTTTCGTCACTGGTTATTTTCAGTTCATACAACAAAATAAAGAATACAACAGAGGAAGCTACCGGCGCTGATGTTTTTGAAGGCTTTAGCGGCTGGATGCTGGCCAATAATGCTTTGTTGATTTATCCGCATGCCGAAAACAAAATAAGCAATACCGACGATCCGGATCAGAAGGCTTTGAGCCAGTTTGTGGAAAGGTATATTGATTCTATATCACCGGAAAGTAAGGCGGAGCTGGATCGTTATAAAATAGCCTGGCCGTATATGTGGGACCGCAACGGTCCTTTAAAGCAATTCCTGTTTTACTACATAGGGACAAGGCGGGTGCCTTATATTAACGGATGGTACCAGGTGTCGCCCATATTAAAAGAATATGGTAAACAAATGATTTTAAACAATCCCGGAGCTTATTTCAAGCACTATGCATTGATCAATATCGGTTATTTCTTCGCTCCGTTGAAGATTGACATGGCACGCTATGTGAACGATGGCAGCTTCGATGTGCCTGTTGATACCAAAGAGTGGTTTGGCTGGTCTATCGACCGTTTATGGAGTCGCTATCCTGCCGTGCAGACCGCTATCACCAATTTGTACTTCCCCTTGCACGTGTTTGTGATGATATTGAGTTGCCTGACCTTGATAGCGTATCTGTACCTTTTTCTGAAAAAGAAAGACGATACGGAACTGAGGGGGGCTTTTTTGTTGTTCCTCATCTTCTGGTTGGCTACCGCGGCCTTCGGCATAGTAGCCGGGCCTATTGTGTTGCGTTACCAGTTAGGATTGTTCGTGATCAGCAGTGTATTTTCTGCTTTACTGATTGACAGGATGCTATTGGTTTACGGAAAAGCGAAAACGCCTGCTATTGAACAGTAAGTAAAAAGTGTTTTTGCCTGCGCCCGGTCTGTGAAGAGCATGGACCGGGCGCCATTTTTTAAACGCTTTTATACAGTTGCATGATGTTGTCGCAGAAGTATTGCCAGCTATACTTTTGTTTTTCTATACGAATATTTTCGGCGAAATTGATTTTTGAACCTTCCTCGTAAAAGCGCACAATGGCATCGGCAATTGACCGGGCCGCCACACCGGTTACAAAGCCTACTTTCCCATCCGGTACAATTTCGGGTAAGCCGCCCACATTGGTAACGATCATAGGCTTTTCAAAATGGTAGGCAATTTGCGATATGCCGCTTTGCGTTGCCGTGCGGTAAGACTGCACCACGCAATCCGCTGCGCTAAAATAAAGGCGAACTTCCGCATTAGGAATGAAGTCGGTGTACAGTAATAATTGGTCCCGGATGCCTAGCTCCCCGATCAGGTTATCATAGAACTCTTTATCGCCATAATACTCGCCCGCAACGATCAGTTTGATGCCCATTTTGCGGATCCGCTCATCCTGCATGGCTTCTAAAAGAATATCCAGTCCTTTGTACTTCCTGATATAGCCGAAAAATAAAAGGTATTTTCCTTCTTTGGGTATATCGAGGAGTTGCCGTGCCTCCTCCGCGGGCAGTGCTTCCCCGTAATTATCGTAAACGGGGTGGGGAGAGAAAAGTGCCGCTTTCCGGTCTTCGAATGTGCGCAGATCTTTTAAAACTTCATGACTCATGCTGACAAAACCGTCCACGGGTTTTATAAAATAACGGGTAAACATTTGATCGCCGGGCCGCTTTTCGTGGGGAATAATATTATCGAGAATGCTGATAATCTTTGTTTTTTTATTTCCTTTAGCCAGGCGCAGAATAGTGCCAAAGCAAGGTCCCATAAAGGGAAGCCAATACTTGATCAATACCAGGTCAGGCCTTGCCTTTTTAATTTTCAGGCCTACTTTCAACCAATTGAAGGGGTTAATTGCATTTACCAGCGGTGTAATTTTTAACCCTTCCGGCGCTGACTCGCTGGAATACTGGGTTTTTCCGGGGAAAAGAAAAGAAGGATATTGAAGGGTAAAAGTAATTATTTCAACCTCGTTGCCCTGTTGTTGCAATACTTCTGCCAGGCGTTCATTAAAAGAAGCAAGTCCTCCTTTTAAAGGATATGCGGTACCTACGATTACAATCTTCAAAATGATATATTTTTATCCGGCAAAAATAACAAGAACGGCGCATGCTTCCTGCTATTTTTACCGGATAGGCCATTTTGTCTGGTGCTTTTTTTATGCTATTATTCGCTGCCCCGGACAGAAGAGAGTGCAACAAACCGTTCTATCTTCAGTTCTTCGACGAAGCGGCTGTCGTGCGATATAACGACCAGGGTGCCGCGGTACTCGTTAATAGCAGTGGTAAGAATCTCTATATTCTGGATGTCCAGGTTATTGGTCGGTTCATCCAGGATGATCATATCAGGCGCTTGGTTGCCGATGTTCAGGCAGCAGAGCATAAGCCGCATTCTTTCGCCGCCACTCAGGTCATTGCAGGCTTTGTCCCAAAAACTTTTTTTGAACAGGAAACGGTCGAGCCTGATTTTTACTTCAAACTCCTGTAAACCTGTAGTATTGAATAGCTGGGCTTGCTCGTATACACTACAATCCTTATTAATCAGGGAATAGTCCTGGTCTATGTAAACCGCCTTGTTAATGGCACGTTGCACTTCACCGGTAGCCGGGGTCATGTCGCCCAGTATCATTTTAATTAACGTCGTTTTTCCAGAGCCATTTGTGCCCATTATCGCTAAACGTTCTCCGCTGGTAATTTCCAGGGTTAGTCCCTGGCGCCATAGCAAATGCCCGTTGTACACCTGGTTAATACTTTTGCCGGCAAAGAGTATTTTCCCCGTATGCAGTGCCGAGTTGTCAAAATCCAGACGCATCTTGTCCCTCTCGGGAACGGTTGCCCTGAGCTGTTGCAATTCTTCGGATATCCCGCTGACTTTGCCGGCATGGGCTTCCTTCATTTTAGAAGTGCTTTTTTCGGCATTATTCCGCAAGGTATTCATCATGATTCTTGCCGTTCCGGCCTGTGTTTGTTTGTTTTTCCCCCTGGCGTCCAGCTTTTGTTGCCGTTCTATATTCTCTCTTTCTTTTTCCCGGGCCTGGCGCAGGGCCTTTTCGCGGTCTTTAATGTCATTATGCAGGCTTTGCAGCTCTTCCGCTTTCTGCACAGCATAGAAATCATAATTCCCTCCGTATACCTTTATGCCTTTGGGGCCTAATTCCAGTGTTGTTGTGGTCAAATTAAGTAATGTACGGTCGTGGCTCACTACCAGTAAGGTGGCCTGTGTGGTTTGTACAAAATGATACAGTAATTGCCTACCATCTGCGTCCAGATGATTGCTAGGTTCGTCCATCAGGATAATGTCGGGGCGATGTACGGATAAACCGGCCAGGAAAATCTTAGTTTTTTGCCCGCCACTGAGCATACTCAGTGGCTGATCCAGGCCGATATCATAAAGCTGCCATTCGCCGAGCGCCGATTGACAGCGCTCTTCGATAGTCCAATCATCGTCCAGAGTGGTAAAATTGTCGGCAGTTGCATTGCCCTTCAAAATTTCGTTTAAGGCATCCCGCTTTTTGTTGGCTCTCATGGCCGCAGCAACAGTCAGATGATTGAATTGACCGAAAACCTGAGGGATGTAATAGGGCCGGGTATCGATATGTATCTGGCCCGCAGCAGGTTGCAGCTCTCCGGCCAGAAGACGGAGTAATGTGGATTTGCCTGCGCCGTTATGGCCAACAAGTGATACTTTTTCTTGTTTGTTTACTGACAGGCTGATGTTGTTAAACAACTCATCCTTATTAGGATGACTATAAGATAGGCTTTGTAGAATAAGCATATTTCTTTCTTTGAAAATGAACAATGAAGCAAGCCGCGATGCGGTTTGCAGCTTAGTTGTCGAAAGAAATTATATTCTACATTCAGGAGGATGTCTTTATTCTGGAAGGGCAAATATACGCCATAAATTTATTGTGCCCAAAGACGTTGCTGTCAGGTTGATCTTATCTTGAGTGTTGTTTGTATTGTAATTTATTGATTATCATAAAATCCGGGTACCCTGTTTGCCTGTGATTAAATACCTTGTCAACACTTCCTTATCAGCGACACAAAGCGACACTTTCTGCGGATGTTATCTCTATTACACTAATTCCACCCCCGTTGCTTGAGCCATCCGGTGTCGTTGAGATACGTTCGCCGCACCTGTGTGTAAAAATACTTGGCTCGCTATAAGCGGACAATAGTATTGCGTAGCTGAAAGCTTTGCGGAGCAGAGTAGCGGGATCATTATTGCTGAAGGGCAGCCAGCAATATATTAAGGGAGAGTATCCATATACTGTGCACCAGTACCGCAGATAGGCGAGCGTGATTATACGGCCCGGACACCTTTTCAGTTGACCTTATCGAAAGCGTCCGCAAGGGATCTATAAAAGAAAAAGGCTTATATTGGCCATGTACAAGCTTTTCGATACTGCTACACAACTACACATATCGTGATACTTTGATGTCTTGCTAAGGAACCTTTCTTTGTTTTGTAAAGTGTAAAGGTGCCTTGACGCCTTGCCAAGGTACCTCGATGTCTTGCTAAGGTGTCTTGACGTCATGCTAAGGAACCTTGATGTCTTGCTAAGGTGTCTTGACGCCTTGCTAAGGTACCTTGATGCCTTGCTAAGGAACCTTGATGTCTTGCTAAGGTGTCTTGACGTCATGCTAAGGAACCTTGATGTCTTGCTAAGGTGTCTTGACGTCATACTAAGGAACCTTGACGCCTTGCTAAGGAACTTTGACATCATGCTAAGGAACCTTGATGCCTTGCTAAGGAACCTTGATATCTTGCTAAGGTGTCTTGACGCCTTGCTAAGGTACCTTGATGTCTT
>JBEBWN010000091.1:0-11932 GCA_040392235.1 Taibaiella helva
AGAGACCCTAAAATTAATGATTTCTCGCTGTATTCTCTTAAGTTAATGACATTGCTGCTGCAAGCTTTACAAACCATTTTACCGGCTTTGCGCTGTTTTTGCCCTGCATTAAATTGGGAAATTTCTACAGTTACTATGTTGAAATTCAATTGGATGTCAGTTAATCTGCAAGCCCTATATAGATCGTGTATCCCGGGATTTCCTGGCTGGCAGGAAGCGGATATCCCAACTCTCCTAAGCTGCTCTTTCGATGAATACCTGGGATTACCTGGTAATGCCGATCTGGTGGAAGAGCGGGTAAGAATCCGTGCGCGTAAAAACGCGAAATCCCTTAAAATAAACAGGCTCAGCATTGAATAGGAAAATTATATGCTGTATGGAGGTTATCCTGCGCTTTTGGGTTTTGCCTTTTAACTTTTGACGTAACACTAACTTAAACGCTCTGAGGCTCAGTCGTGGTTGCCCGGTATAGTCTTCCTGTTGACAACCAGGATATCTCGAATGACACGGACATAATTTGAGTCCGCGTCATTCCTTGTTCGGCTGAACTTTCTTATTCATTAACCTCTGCATTGGCCACATTATCCGGACTGATATTTCCTGGATGTGCTGTATTTAATGCCTTCTGCGCTACTTTGCCTACTGTCAGTCCTTGCACCACTATTGAAAATACAACAACGAAATAGGTTATTTCCAGCAGGATATCTTTGTACACGTCATTATTCATCGATAAAACCAGGCCTATGGAGACGCCCCCGCGTAATCCACCCCAAACCAATACCGTCATAGAGCCTTTAGCAAAGTATTTAGAGAAAGGCAGTACCAACATAGGGAAAAGAATGGATATCCACCTGGCCAATAATACGATCAGGATCGCGATACAACCTAAAAGCATATGTGCAGTAAGATCGGGAATAAGGAGCAGTTCAAAGCCGATAAAAAGAAATAGTATGGCATTTAGAATTTCGTCGACCAATTCCCAGAATTTGTTGAGGTAATCTTTAGTTACGGACGAAGTAATGGCTTTATTGCCGATATTGCCAATAAACAATCCTGCTGCAACCATGGTTAGCGGTCCCGAAAAATGAAGGTAGTGCGCTATCAGGTAGCCACCCATAACCACAGATAAAGTTATTAATACGGATACGGTATAGTCGTCTATCCTTTTTAATGCAGCCGATGCCGTAAAGCCCAGGAGGATGCCCAAAAGCAATCCTCCGCCCGCTTCTTCCAGTAGTAACCAACTGATGGAGCCAATGGAAATCTCTGGCGTTTCCATTTGGGTTAATTGCAGTATAACGGCGAACAGCACTACAGCGACGCCGTCATTGAACAGGGATTCTCCTGCAATTTTTGTCTCCAGCGTTTTAGGAACTTGGGCACGCTTTAAAATGCCGATCACTGCAATCGGATCGGTAGGGGATATCAGGGAGCCAAATAAAAGGCAGTATAAAAAAGGTATTTCTACTTTCACCAGGGGGGCCAGGTAGTAGAGCAGGGTACCCACAATAAAGGTGGATATAATAACGCCTACTGTTGAAAACAGGATGACGGGCATCGCCTGGTTTTTCAGGTCGGAGAATTTAATATGTATTGCACCGGCAAACAGCAGGAAATTGAGCATGGCGCCCATAAGTACCGCCGTAAAGTCGAATTCTTTAATCAGGTTAAATAAACTCAGGCTGGTTTCGGGAAATGACTTGGCGCCTATAAAGCGGATCACCAGCGATGCAATGATCGCAATCAGCATGATACCAATGGTTGATGGTAACTTCAGAAAGCGATGATTGATGTAGGCAAACAAAGAGGCTAAGACAATAAGAACAGAGAAAGAGTAGTATAATTCCATATTTTCAAACGACTTTGATGTTTACAAAAATAGGGGACTATGATAAAAGTGACGGATCTGAACAGGGTAGAAAACATTGTACGGAGGACAATCTTGCATTTATATTTATATTGTGTTAATAGGGCAAAAAGCCTGCAGCCTACTCTGGCAAGCTTTTTGCAGAAAAAAAGATCATGCGTTCAGGCGATGGATAAATTGTGGAAAAAAAATAGCGGTTACCGTGCTTGATGCCGGAATTTCAAGGCTGTTTATGTGCGGAATCATAATTATGCTTATTTTCATCTTTGCTTAAACCCAGTGTAGGTAATCCTGGTTTGTTTCCCGGTTACCGGAAGCTTTTAGGCTGGAAAAACTCTTATCGCTAAATTGTGGTCGGCATGAATTTACTTTCCGTTTACCAATTGGTTAACAAGCGATTACAAACAGAATATCTGGAGCCGGCCTGGGGCTGGGGTATACGTGTGGCCGTGTCTGTTACTATACCTTTATTATGGGGGCTTTTGTCTGGAGCCTCGCGCGAGGCCGAATGGATGGCCATTGCTGCAGAATGTGTTTCGTTTATAGAATTGAAGGGAAACATAGGTCAAAGGGTTCGGTTACTGCTAAGCGCTTCGCTATTGTCGGTATTGTTCTGCATTGTAGGGAGTATAGCAGGAAATTTTCTCTGGATCAGTTTACCCGGCATGCTGGTGGTTGGTTTTCTCAGCGGACTTTTTAAGAACCTGGGCGATCGTGGAATGGGATTGGCCCTGAGTGTTTATATATTTTACATTATAACGAGCAGTTATCCGGTTCAGACGGCAGAAGCCCTCTGGGACAGGTGTGGCACCGTTGCCCTGGGCGCCTTATGGACCGTATTCGTGGGGTTGTGCAGCTTCCTGTTTATCAGGGTGGGCACACCTTACCGGAGGACGATTGCTGCCATATGGAAGTCCGTTGCCTCGCTGGCGGAAGTATCGGGTAGGGGTTGGGACGGCCGCAGTCCACGCAGTTCGATCCGCGAGATCTATCTGAAAGAAAAAGATGTCCGGACGGCGATCGATTCATCGCTTATTTTATTCGAGGAAACCTTGGACCAGTTGAATAAAAGCGAGGGGGCTAAATATGCCTTGGCCCAGTCGCGCCGCTGCGCCTCGCTGGTCAGCCTGCATATCATACAGATAACGGAGACTGCCGAACAGCTGCATAAAATGTCGCCCGAAAGACAGTTCACCGTTAAATTGCATAGTCTTTTCCGGGTAATGCAGCAATTGGGTGAACGTATGAGTATTTATATGCTGACGCTGAAAGAGGAGGAGCGTTTGCTGGTGCATTCCCGGATAGAACGGTTGCGCAAAATTATTGACTTCCTGGCAGAATCTCCGGAAGACTGGTTGCCCGGCATGGCTGGTCATGTGGCTAAAATACAGGTGCTGTCGGAAAGAGTGGCAAAACTGATAGAAAAATCGTTGGCAATATTAAAGCAGCCGGGCGAACAAAGGGTGTACCGGGCCTATTCTTTCGCCCAGACCCTGTCCATTTTGCACCCCAAATATATAAGGAATAACATTAGGCAATTATTTCATTTGGACAGCATCACTACCCGGTATGCTTTGCGTATCGGTACGGCAGCTATGCTGGGTACCTTATTGTCCAATCTATTTTTCCAGAATCACGGGTATTGGATACCTTTTACCGCGATCATCGTGTCGCAGCCCTATTTCGGGGCTACGCTAAAAAGAGGGCTGGAACGAAGTATTGGCACGGTTGCAGGCATACTGGTCGGAACAGGCTTTTTAATGCTGCCCTTCGACAGCCCGATGATACCCCGACTCATCCTGGTATTTGTGAGCTCTGTATTGCTGATCTATTTTCTGCGCAGGCAATACTCTGTAGCTACCTTCTTCATTACGCTGATGCTTATTGGGCTTTTGGCCATAGAGCCGCATTTCGATGCACATCTGTTGCTGATCAGGGTCATGAATACGTTGATCGGCTCAGCCTTGGCTATTTCCTGTGGCTTTTTACTGCTGCCGGCCTGGGATAAGGATCATTTGCCCCGCTATCTGGCAGAAGCTATTACGGCAAACTTGAGCTATTTTCAAAATACTTTCTACCAGGGAAAGTCTAGTCCATGGACGCGTTTAAAAAGGGTGGCAGAATCGAAAAATAGCAATGCGTTCGACTCGTTTACCCGCTTTATGCAAGAGCCCGGTAGCAGGAGGAAAAAAAGAATAGCCAATTATTATTATTTACTGACGCATAATGTGCGCATTACCCGCGAGCTGAATAATTTTCATAGTGAAACAGAACTGGCGGAGGACAAGGTGCCCATAAGGGAAAAGGAAAAGTTTTTCCAGCTGCTGTATGAATGTGACGACTTGTTCCGGGAAAATGCACGTTTACTGAAGAAAGGAGGAAATAATTTTGTGGAAGAAAGGTTTCTAAAAACCTTCCCTGAATCCGGCTTTAACAGTGAAACACCGACGGAGAGCCAAATGATATATGTGGAAAAGATGCTGATTGAATTGAAGGCGATATCCGCAAGTTTAAAGAACAATAATGGATAATTTTTTGTGAATGTATAACCACTAAATAATATTATACAATGAAAAAGGTATTGCTCTTATTCGCGTTGGTTTTATCGCTCTACCCCTATGCAGGCTGGAGCCAAAACACAAAAGCAAAGGCTACAACCAACCGGCCTGCAACCAAGCAAGCGGCGGCTACTATGGCAGGATCCCAAAAGGCAGAGGGCCAGACTTTGAAGAAAGACGGTACACCCGACCGGCGCTATAAGGAAAACAGGAAGCTTAAAAAAGATGGTACGCCTGATCGGCGCTATAAGGAAAACAAATAAGGAAAAATAATACAGGAGATGTAAACGGGTTTTGCAGGCGGGACATACAGACTCCTGCTTATCGACATAATAAGCAAATCAGGAAAAACAATTGTCATAATTCTGTCTTTTTTTCCTTTATTATTATTTATGGAGTAAATTTGCAACTTAGTTAGTTAAAGGGAATGTTTAGTGTTTGATTTGTCTAAATCTAATTTCGGATTCCCTGGTTTCAAATTTTCATAAATATTGTTTAAACATGGCTTTCGATTTAGATCTTATTAAAAAAGTGTACGCTGAGATGCCGGGTAAAGTGGAAACGGCCCGTCAGCTGTTAGGACGTCCTTTAACCCTTACGGAGAAAATTCTTTACGCACACCTGGATAAACCGGCAACAAGTGCTTATGAGCGCGGTAAGGATTATGTTGATTTCCGACCGGACCGGGTTGCGATGCAGGATGCTACGGCGCAGATGGCGTTATTGCAGTTTATGACCTGTGGACGCGATAAGGTAGCTGTTCCATCGACGGTACACTGCGACCATCTGATCCAGGCCAAAATAGAAGCAGATAAAGATCTACAGGTAGCCGTTGATTCTAATAAAGAAGTTTATGATTTCCTTTCTTCGGTTTCCGACCGTTATGGGTTGGGATTCTGGAAGGCAGGAGCTGGTATTATACACCAGGTTGTATTGGAAAATTACGCGTTTCCCGGCGGCATGATGATCGGTACAGACTCTCATACGCCTAATGCAGGTGGCTTGGGTATGATTGCTATAGGCGTGGGTGGTGCTGACGCCTGTGACGTTATGGCCGGATTGCCCTGGGAACTGAAAATGCCGAAACTGATTGGTGTGCATCTTAAAGGTAAACTGAATGGTTGGGCTACACCTAAGGACATTATTTTATGGGTTGCCGGGCAATTGACGGTAAAAGGTGGTACAGGCGCTATTGTCGAATATTTTGGCGAGGGAGCCTCCAGCATTAGCTGTACCGGTAAAGGCACCATTGGCAATATGGGTGCTGAAATAGGCGCCACGACTTCTACTTTCGGCTACGACGAGTCTATGGAGCGCTATCTGCGTGCCACAAACCGTGCTGAAATTGCGGATTTGGCCAATGAAATTAAGGAGAACCTGACCGGTGATCCGGAAGTATATGCTAATCCGGCTGCTTATTTCGACCAGGTTTTGGAACTGGACTTGTCTACATTAGAGCCTTATATCAACGGTCCTTTTACACCTGATCTGGCCACGCCTATTTCCAAAATGAAAGCTGCCGCCGCTGCAAACGGCTGGCCTACCAATGTTGAAGTGGGTTTGATAGGCTCTTGCACGAACTCTTCTTACGAGGATATCAGCCGTGCTGCTAACCTGGCAGAGCAGGCAGTAGCCAAAGAGCTGAAGGCGAAAGCAAGCTATACCATTACTCCGGGTAGCGAACTGGTACGGTATACGATAGAACGTGATGGCTATATTAATACTTTTGAAAAAATTGGGGGTACGGTATTTGCCAATGCCTGTGGTCCCTGTATTGGAATGTGGGCACGTGAAGGGGCTGACAAGAAAGAAAAGAATACGATTATCCACTCCTTTAACCGGAACTTTGCTGCGCGTCAGGATGGTAACCCCAACACTTTTGCTTTTGTTGGTTCGCCTGAGATTGTTACAGCGCTTGCTATCGCGGGCGATCTGACGTTCAATCCGCTTACAGATACCTTAATTAACGAAAAAGGGGAATCGGTAAAACTGGATCCGCCTTCCGGCTTCGAATTACCTCCTAACGGATTTGATGTGGAAGATGCGGGATACCAGCATCCGGCTGAAGACGGTAGCGGCGTTCAGGTTGTTGTTTCGCCTGAATCGCAACGGCTCCAATTATTAGAAGTATTCCCTGCATGGGAAGGAACGGACCTGAAAGGTTTGAAGTTGCTGATCAAGGCCAAGGGCAAATGTACTACTGACCATATTTCTATGGCTGGCCCCTGGTTGAAGTTCCGCGGCCATTTAGATAATATCTCTAACAATATGCTGATTGGCGCTACTAACTTCTTTAACGAAAAGACCAACAGTGTTAAGAACCAATTAACCGGAGAATATGCTGGTGTACCGGATGTACAGCGTGCCTATAAGGCCCAGGGAATCGGATCTATAGTAGTAGGTGACGAGAACTACGGTGAGGGATCAAGCCGTGAGCACGCTGCTATGGAACCTCGTCATCTGGGGGTTCGTGTTGTACTGGTGAAATCTTTTGCCCGTATTCATGAAACTAACCTGAAAAAACAAGGTATGCTGGGACTGACCTTTGCCAATAATAATGATTATGACAAAGTTCAGGAGGATGATGTTATTGATATCCTGGGTCTGACAACCTTTGCACCTGGTGCGCCTCTGACTGTGGTACTGAACCACAAAGATGGTACTAAGGATGAGATTGTAGCAAATCATACTTACAATCAACAGCAAATTGAATGGTTTAAAGCAGGAAGCTGTCTGAATGTTATCCGCAGAGAATTCGGCGTAGCTTAACATAAATATCTATTAGAGTAAGGGGTTGTCTGGTTTCAGGCAACCTCTTTTGTTTTCAATAGTTTTTGCTCTAATAGTATGGTATACTTATCTTTATGTATGTTTTTTGCATAGCGGGGCTTTTCGCGGATTTAAGGTTACCTTTAAAGTGAATTAGCAGCAAATCAGATATAGAAGAAATTTTGAGGAGCAATAGCAGCAGCCCCTTTCTATAATAAACCTAATTGCAGCATAAATGCCACTAAGACTACTTATCGCTTTATTTATATTTAATGCATACTTATTGCCGGCCAGAGGACAAAAGCAGAGCCCTTTTTCTGCTGCTGGCGAAGATCAGCAATTAGTTGCTGTCCTTTCTGAAACCTGTCATCCCCATTTCCGGATCGCAATGGATAAGCTGCCGGATAAGGAAGCGGTACGTAGCATAGCAGGTTATGTACATGATGCTGAACAGCGGTTTCATAAAAATGCCAGTGATACCCAGGCTTTTGTTTTAATGCAAAAAGCTTTGGATGTAATGCAGTCACAGAATTTTCCCCTGACAGAGGCTTACCTTAATTACCGTTTAGCGCGTATTTTATACGAGGAAGGCAGGTTTGCACTTACCGTAGAACATATGCTTTACGCCCGCGAGATGATACCTTCGGGAGATTATAACCTGATGCCTTATGCAGGCTCGTTCCTTTCGTTCCTGGGCAGTATGTACTGTCTATACGGAGATTACCAGCTGGGCTTGCAATACCTGCTCCAATCTAATCAGTACAAATATTGTAGTGATAAGGACATTTATAATATGTATGGTAACCTGGGCCTTGCTTATTACAAGCTGGGCTATGCCGACTCGGGTATATGGGCCTGTATGGAAGCTTTAAAGGTGGCTTATACTTTAAAGGATTCGGTAGAGATCGGCAATATGTCCGGTAACCTGGGTGTTACGTATTTTTTAAAGCAGGACTATATTTCTGCTATTCAATACCTGCAAAAGGATTTTGATATTAACAGCTATCTGGGCGAATGGGCAAGCGCTTCGGGGGCATTATTGATGCAGGCTAAGGCCTATCTTATGCAGAAGAAAGCAGATATGGCTTACGATAACTTAGAAATGGTCGATAGCATTTTTTCCTTCTGCAAGTGTTCGGTCCCTGCCTCCCAAAAAGAATATTACGATAATTTATCTTTATACTATAGGCAAAAGGGGGATTTCCGCAATGCGGTCCGCTACCAGGATTCCTTTTTTAAGTATACACAAATAGCCAATAATGTTAATAATAGTTCCACGTTTAAGAATCTGGAATTGGGGGTAGTGGCCCGGATGCATGAAACAAAAATGAAATTCCTGGAAAGTGAACGGAAGCGGCAGGTACTTACCCGGAATATTGTTGTTATTTCATCATTCCTGGTGTTGGTTATTATTGGTCTGTTGCTGTATGTGCAATGGCGACGACGCAAAGTGGAGCAGCATATGTTCCGGTTAAAGCTGAATAATGCAGAATCGAGGTTAAAAACGTACCTGGAAAATATTAAGGATAAGAATAATCTCCTGGACCAGTTGAATATGGAGTTGGAGAAGATGCGTGATATGGGCGAGTCTGGAAATGCCCTCAAATCGGATGAACATGAAGAAATCGAAATCCTGTCAAAAATAAAAAGTGCCAGCCTGATCACGGAAGACGGGTGGAGGGAATTTACCGAACTGGTAGAATTGGTACACCATCATTTTTTCGTGCGGCTCCACAAACAGTATCCTGGTTTAACCCCTGCCGAGGTGCGTATCTTTACTTTGGTTAAACTGAACTTCTCTATCAAGGAAATGGCAGGTATGTTGGGTATCTCTCCTGACTCTGTTCGTAAATCCAAACAGCGGGTCCGCAAAAAGCTAAACCTTTCGGAAGCGGAAAGCCTGGAAGATATTGTAACAAATATATAGTAATATCGTTTGTAACATTCTGATTTTTAGTGTTATACTATTGTCCCCATTTTTGTCCACCCTATTATTTTGATTTCCCGGCTGTAGTATTGTTAATTGCAGTTACTAAGCAATTGCAGTATAAACAAACGATTCTTGACAAAAAAAGGACATTAAGCATGAGGAGAATTTTTTACTTATTGACAGGTATCCTGGCCTGCGCCAGCACCGTTAAAGCACAAATGCCCGGAGCCAATATTGGCGACCAGGGTTCTGTAACTTTTACCTACCGGGGTAAGCAGGTAACCTATACAACGGTACGTGCAGGGGATAGCAGCGTGTGGTTACAACAAAACCTGGGGTCGTCACGAGTGGCCACGGCAGTGAATGATACGGCATCATATGGCGATTTATTTCAATGGGGCAGATGGGATGACGGCCACCAGTTGCGGACAAGCCCGGGTAAGCAAACTAATATGCTCAACCCTAACAATCCACTGGGATTGGGAACAGGCGATTCCAGTTTTATTTGGAATAATGTGAATCCCTTATGGTGGGCTGGCGATAGCGCGAAGAAAAGCGATACCTGGTCGGCAGATCCGATATCGGCAACTAACGGTAAAGATCCTTGTACGGCAATAGGCCTCGGATGGCGTTTGCCCGATTCTTTAATGTGGGCTAAGGTACGTGTTGCCGAAAATATTACCAATACCGTTGCAACGGGCTATAATAACCGGTTAAAGTTGCCGGCAGCCGGCTATAGAAATAGTAACGGTATCAGGAATATACAGGGCGTTGGCAATTCGAATCTTTACATGGTCAATCAGAATTTCAGCGATAGAAACCCCTGGTATGTATTTAATAGTAATTTGTCTAGCATTTGGACAAGATCTTATGCCGGCTCCTGTCGTTGTATCTATATTCCCTTGTGCGATGGAAAACCAGCAGTGGAACAGTGAAATCAACCAAACAATCGGTATGTAACGGCGATGGCTTTACACTTTCGTTGTTGGGCGCAACTGAGCTGACCAATATTACTTATCAGTGGCAGAAACGCCCGGTCGGCGCCAGTACATTCACAGATATCAATGAAGCCAACAAAACATTTTTAAATATTAATGATTATCAGCAAACAACAGAGTTCCGTTGTAAGGTAACCTGTATCTCCACAATGGATTCTTCTTTTTCCGATATCCTGGCGGTGGCTATTTTGTCGCTGCCAATCAATCTTGGAGCAGATACTACCGTATGTAACGGCAATACACTCAACCTGGATGCGGGTGTGGGCGGAACAGAATATGAGTGGAGCACCGGTAACGATACCCGTATGATCAGTATATCGGAAGGTGACCGTTATTGGGCTAGAATTTCTAATAGTGAAGGGTGTATCGGGATGGATACCATTATGGTATCTTTCCTGGGCAAACCTTCGGCAGCGGGTATTAACGCCTCTGCATATGACCTCACATACGTGTTTCGTGTAACGGATGCAAAAGACGTTATCGCCTATGAATGGCGGTTTGGCGATGGTAAGACCGACAATGCGCCTAATCCGTTACATATTTATGAAAAAGCGGGCATTTATAACGTTTCGGTGGTGCTAACCAATGAATGTGACAGCATTACGCTGAACCAGTCGATTACAGCAACAGAACCGCCGCCAACGGGTATCGATGCTGCCGGTAGTGTGTCCGGGATGAACATATATCCTGTTCCTGTTAAAGGACTACTGCATCTCAATGCTCCGGCAACGATGAAGGGAGCAGATATTGTGGTGTGGGACATTGACGGAAAACAAAAGGATCTGCGCCGGATCAGTGGCGGTGAATCTGTTCAAATAAATACTTCATTGTGGCCTTCAGGTATTTATATCATAAAAATTATATCTGATAAAGGAGTAGACATGAGAAAGATCATTGTAGAGTAGTGTTTTTGATAATAGCCGGGGAGCTGGTTTTCTGCTCCCCGGTTATTGATTTTAAGCACAAGGACATTGGTATAGAGTTGTTATATATGATTTTTTTATGTGATTAAATTTGCACAATGAGTAAAGTATTTTGGTTGACGCTGTTGTTGCTTTGGTCCACACCCCTGTTGCATGCACAAAAGGAGGGATATATCTGGGCATTTGGAAGCCGTGCAGGTATTGATTTTAATAACGGAACGGCCCAGGTAATAACAACGGCCATAAATTATAGCACGGTCCGTGAAGGTTGTGCGTCGGTATGCAATAGTTCGGGGCGTCTGCAGTTTTATACCAATGGATCAGAAATATGGAACCGAAATCATGTTCGTATGCCCAATGGGCGCCTGGGATTGAATACCGAGTCGACCGTACAGGGTGGACTGATCGTACCCGTTCCGGATAACGAATATTTATACTACGTTTTTTCGCTCGAAGTAAGTGATGGAGGGTATGGGAGCCAGCAAAAGCTTTACTACAGTGTAGTAGATATGCGATTGGCCGGCGGATTGGGTGACGTAGTTCCAGGTCAGGGCGCTGTTTTTTTGAAGGACTCTTTGAGTGAGCGCATGACTGCTGTGGCAGGAGATAATTGTAATGTCTGGATCTTGGTGCGGAATGACTACACAAGTGAGTACCTGGCTTATTCCCTTACCGCGAAGGGGTTGAGTAAGTCGCCAGTAGTATCTGCAATTACATCGGTTAATGCACAATTTCTGCTTTGGTGTACGGGTATGATGAAATTTTCGCACGACAGGAAAAAGTTGGCAGCTACGAGAAGCAGTTCCAGTGGATTGCTGGAAATGGCAGACTTCAACCCGGCTACAGGCATAGTTTCCAATAACCGTATTATTTCTTCTGCCGAAAGG
>JBEBWN010000092.1:0-11892 GCA_040392235.1 Taibaiella helva
ACCTGCGGCTATCTAATGTATTTTATGCTGCTGCAAGCTTTACAATCTATTTTACCGGATTTGCGATGTTTTCGCCCTGTATTAAATTGGAAAATTTCTACAGTTACTATGTTGAAATTCAATTGGGTGTTAGTTAATCAGGAAGCCCTAAATAGTCTTGATCCCGTACTTGTTTTTGAGCAGGCGCTGGATATTATTTTGCCAATAACAGAATGTGAGCTTATTTTACTATATTTATTATTGACAGATACTGTAAGGAAAATGTTATAATTAATCAGCCATAAAAACTTAATTTATGAAAATTCTATTTTCCGTTTTCTTTCTTTGCTGTATAACAGTAAATAATTTTAGAGTTAATGCCCAGGAAGTATTCGGTCCCATAGGCGCAGAATGGCACTATTATGGCGTATATTATTCTTTTTCCAGTGGTGTTCGTATGGCAACATTATATCATGATGTAGTTACAGGAGATACCGTAATACAGGGTATCAATTGTCGTAAACTGGAACAATCAGCTATTGCCAAAACCATTTTCAGTGGGAGCGGCGGTGTATTATTAGACACACAAAAATTTCGTACACTTTATCTTTATAATAATACTGATACTGTCTTTATTTTTAATGAAAACTTTGACCGGTTTACTCCTCTATACGTATTTAATGTAGAAGAAGGAGATACGGTTTGCCTGCCGGTAGTTCCCGATGTATTTGATAATTCCAATTTATTATACCATCCTGTTTCTGGTGATACTTCATTTTGTTTTCAGATTGATTCTATTCGTACAGTCTACTATGATAGTGTACCATTGAAGACTCTTTATAATCATCCTATTACTGATGGGGGAGGCACCTGGTCAGCTAATATAGCTATATACAACTGGAGTTATTATGATTTCAGAGGCAGTGCACAGAAGGGAGCGTATGCACAAAAAATTGGAGGCATACAAGGTGGCCTGTTACCAACTCAAATTGGAAATTGGGTGGAGCGACCCTACTTTCAAAATTTACAAATAGACCTTCGTTGCTATTCTGATTCTATAACGAATATTAAACTTACTCCAGGCAATTGCACCGATTTAATTCCCGACCCCGTAGGTTTCCCTGGTATTACTGTTGAAAATTTGCAGTTATCCATATACCCTAATCCGGCCAAAGAAATAGTAACAATTGAAAGTCCGCGTCCCCTTCCTGTTAATACGGTAGTTGTATTAACAGACATAACCGGCAAAACTGTCAATAGCCAGCAGGTCGCAAAAAATAAAACGGTGGTTACGATGGAGCTGACTAATATGCAAGCGGGTATTTATTTGTTAAAGATTGTTGCAGGTAAGTATTCGGCTAATCATAAATTGGTTATCTATTAAGAGTTATTCTGTTGGAAGTTTGCTGTCTAACGGGGCAAAAATATCAGGCTTATCATAATAACCCTGCTGTATTTTTGACGATGATACCGTCCTGCAGGCCCCCGGAGATAACTGGTCTTATATCCGGCCGGCATCTTCTGCAGACAGGCATTTCTCTTTCAAATGAGAAAGGCAGGGCCGGTGAAATAAAACAGGGTTTCCCGGAAAAGCGGGAAACCCTGTTTGCGTGTTATATTTTGGCCTGGCAATAAGCAGTTTTTTCTTATTCGCTTTTGGCAGCCGCAAACCAGGGTTCAATCATATGGCAATTTTCATAGGCAGGATCTACCTTAATGTAGTAAGTAGGAACCCTTTCCGTGATCCATTTGTCCAGGTAGTGCACTTGTTTATATTGCAAGGCCTTTTGCTGGATAATTGCATAATCGTCTTTCATGTTGAGCATATGAGGATCCGTTCTTTTGCGCATATACAGAATACGTGTGGCGCGTGAGGCTGTGCCGGGGTTTTCAATGAAAACCTGTGGTTGAGAATAGGAACCTACTTCCATTTCTGCAACAGCTTTTGCCATTTCAGGGTCAAGCGCATCCAGGGATAATATAGAATTACCCATCTCATCGTACACCATTCCCCCTGTCATCTTAGACTGCTCATCTGTGCTGTATTTTCCAACAGCCTCGGAAAAGGTGATCTTGCCCGAAATCAGGTCGGCACGGATACTGTCGAGTTTTCTTAAACCTATCTGTAAATCACTATTGGTTACTTCGGGCACAATAACGATGTGACGTACTTTTGCTTCCTCGCCCATACGGCGTACCATTTGTATAATATGGTAGCCGAATTTCGTTTTGATTACCGGTGAGATTTCGCCCGGTTGCAGGCGGTAGGCTGCAGAAACAAACTGTTGGTCAAACTCTTTGCGGTTGATGTCCAGTTCTCCGCCATTATCTTTGGTTCCGTCCATGCTGTATATACCCGCCATGATCTCAAAGCTTTTACCATTTTCCACGATATCCCGTCGTATATTTTCCAGTTTTTCTTTTGCCAATTTTTCTACGTCTTTGTCTACCGGCGGTTTAATAACGATCTGGCCCATCTCGACGGTGGCAGGGAAAAGGGGAAGGGTATCTTTACTAAGCTCAGCGAAGAACTCGGTAATTTCTTTAGGTGTGATTTTTACATTTTCCATTACCTTGCCCTGCATACGTTCGGCAATAGTTTTATCTTTAAAAAAACTGCGGAATTCTTCTTTTACCTGGTATATAGTCCGGCCACCATTGGCCGACTCAAATGCTTCTTTGCTGCCATACTGTTGTACCATTTGCCGGATCCTGTTGTCCAGGATACCTTCTACCTCTTCGTCGGTAACGATAACGCTGTCCCTTGCCGCTTGTTCTACCAATATTTGCTGGGCCAATAAATTATACAGTATATAACATTTGCTGCTGTCGTGGGTAGCGGGATTACTTAATTTTTCCTGTTCGAACATCTGGTTGATCTCCGATTCGAGGATAATTTTGTTGCCGACAACCCCGACAATTTTATCAGCTACTTTTTCCTGGGCAAAAAGGAATGCCGCAGGCGCTATAAGTAGTAAAAGCAAAGAATAAATACGAAGCATAGCCTGCAAAGATAAATATTGCAACTTGATTTTGTTAACTCGAAAAAATTAAGGCCCTGATGGGCTTCTTTCACCAGCATAAACTCGATAGTGGGGCGTTTAGTATGTAAATGCCCGGTTTTTATTGTTTTATCTGCTCATCTTTTTCAGTTAGCGCCTAAAGTTCTACCTTTAAGGCCTAAAATTGTATAATATATTATGGGATTTAATAAAGTAGTAGCTGATGCTGCTGAAGCGATCCGGGATATAGAAAATGGCGCTGTGTTGATGTTGGGCGGATTCGGTTTGTGTGGTATACCGGAAAACTGTATACAGGCCTTGGTTAAAAAAGGAGTAAAAAACCTGACCTGCATATCAAATAATGCCGGGGTTGACGATTTTGGTATTGGTTTAATGTTGCAGCAAAAGCAGGTAAAGAAAATGATCTCTTCGTATGTAGGTGAAAATGCAGAGTTTGAGCGGCAACTACTGAGCGGTGAGCTGGAAGTAGACCTGATACCCCAGGGAACCCTGGCTACGCGTTGCTTGGCAGCAGCCTATGGCATGCCCGTGGTATTTACACCGGCTGGTGTGGGTACGGAAGTGGCAGAGGGAAAGGAAGTACGCCACTTTAAAGGGAAGGACTACCTGATGGAAGAAGCTTTTGAAGCCGATTTTTCGATTGTAAAAGCCTGGAAAGGCGATACCAAAGGGAATCTGATCTTTAAAGCCACGGCCCGCAATTTCAATAGTGTTATGGCTATGGCCGGGAAAATTTCTATAGCCGAAGTGGAAGAGCTGGTTCCGGCCGGCAGTCTCGATCCCAATTTTATCCATGTGCCGGGAATATATGTGCACCGCATATTCCAGGGGGAGCAGTATGAAAAACGAATAGAACAAAAAACATTGCGTTCGGCTGAATAAACGTTACCGCTAATGTGCAGGGAGAATAATACTGGGTTGGTTGCAACATGAGGGAGAGACCGATCCGTTGTGCCTTTTATCTTGATAAATCCTGGTGCATTAACTATTCGAATGCTATTTTTTGCTTTTGACTTTTTATTCTATCCATCCGTTTTTAGCCGGAATTAAACTCCCCTAAAACCATGATCGACAGGGGAAATATTTTTAATTTTTATATAATCTCAAAAACAGAATGAATTCTTTCCAGACTTTAATCGAAGAGGCTTATGCAGATAAGTCATTGTTAAATGAGGCCCGTTACCAGGATGCAATACGTGCTGTGGTAGCAGAAGTAGATAAGGGGGCTTTGCGTGTAGCACAACCGGTAGGAGAGGGTTGGGAAGTGCAGCAATGGGTAAAGCAGGCTATATTGTTATATTTCGGGATTCAGAAAATGCAGACCTGGGACCTTCCACCCTTCGAATTTTATGATAAGATGGAGTTGAAGAAGAATTATGCGGCCCTCGGTGTTCGCGCCGTTCCTCATGCAGTAGCGCGCTACGGTGCTTATCTGGGGAAAAATGTGGTACTTATGCCCTCTTATGTTAATATAGGTGCCTATGTAGACGAGGGAACAATGGTAGATACCTGGGCTACTGTAGGCAGTTGTGCACAGATTGGTAAGCATGTACATTTGAGTGGTGGTGTGGGTATTGGCGGTGTATTGGAGCCATTGCAGGCTGCTCCTGTGATTATCGAGGACGGCTGTTTTATTGGATCACGTTGCATTGTCGTTGAAGGGGTGCGCGTAGAAAAGGAAGCGGTATTGGGCGCTAATGTGGTATTGACCCAGTCTACCAAGATTTTTGACGTGAGCGGCTCGGAGCCTGTTGAGCATAAAGGCGTTATTCCCGCTCGTAGTGTGGTTATTCCGGGCAATTATACCAAGGAGTTCCCAGCAGGTTCTTTTGGCGTAGGTTGTGCTTTAATTATAGGCCAGCGCAAGGCCAGTACAGATCTGAAAACGAGCCTTAATGATGCATTACGCGATTTCAACGTCTCTATTTAAGCTTGCTAACCGTGTCTAAATAACTTCCTATGCGTTGTTATGTCAAACGTGTCAAAATATACGCAAGGATTAGAGTTTCTTTTGTGTAGTGGAGACTCCTGTTCAAACTGGTACTTTTTTCAGGTTGGTCTGGGATGATGTCTCCACTCTGCTATCGCTCCGGTACATGACGTGAGCATATTGATTCTGAATAAAAACATAATAATTCGGCGTTGATAAACCGGGGAGTTATTTTACAGCATGCCTAAGATTTTTTGTACAGGAAGGCTGCCGAAAACAGGCGGCCTTTTTTATTGGTACATACCGATTCGGCCCTGTTGGAACACCCGGTAATGCAATAAATGAAGGTTAGCGAAAAAGCAAATGAAGAAGGTACTCTGTACCAATATCCATATTATTGCTTTGCCAGTTCAGGTATAATTCAATTTCATAGGGCAGCTTAAGGAACCGGCAACCGCTGGTATCGTTATAGGAAAAAGATTGCGGCAATACAGATAGTCCGAGTCCCTGGGCTACCAGCTGGGTAATGGGGAGCTGGAGACGGCTGTCCAGAAAGGTTGCGGGCACCAACTGGTGCACTGCAAAAAACTGTGCAAGCTTTTTTGTATAGCTGCTTTCCAGGTCGGTAGCCGGCAAAAGGAAACGCATGTTTTGAAGGCGCTCTACATTTACCTGGTTAAAAGAATAGACAGGAAAGGAAGGGGGCGCTACCAGCGCCAGGGGTTCCCGAAGCAATCGCAAGCTGTTGATTCCCCGGAGAATACTGCTTTCATGACTAATGGCCATATGGCATTCTCCTAGTTGTAAAGCTGCCAACGCACTGCGGCTATGACTTGTTGTGGTATTTATCCTGATCCGTGGATACAGTTGATTGACACCGGAAAATAACTCATTTACGATATTTAAGCTTACAGAGGTCTCTTTTATAATATGGACCGGGATTTGTTTAGCAGACAATATTTTTGCTTTATCAGGTTCTCACTATACTCTTCCTTCCAGGCAATGCAGTAAACCAGGGATAAGACTTCATTGATGAATATTATTGCCCTAGTGTGCATAAAATATGTATTCATTTATACCTATTTATTGCAGTTTTTATATGGGTATAATGCTAATTATAAGCTTATTGTTCGGTTTTTTTTGTTGTTTTTATGATAAAATAGGTTAAGTTTTCTAAAGAAACAGGAGCAAAGTAAGCATATTTTATGCATATTCGCCTTGTCTTGCCTTTAAAGGATTGTTAGTTTAGCTCCGTCGATTGGCGGTGGGGACATCCATAGAGTTGCTATAGACTAAGAGTGAAATTTCTGATTAATCTGTCCTGAAGTATTGGAATGATTAACAACAGGTGGTGTTGTGACTGAAATGGCTATTAATATTTTAGTGAAGGTTTTGTCCGGAATTGGAGGCAATGGTCTGATCTATACCTGCACACTCCGGCTTAATCAAGGACATGCGAAAAGATAGCCCTGGCCTTTAAGGGTGATAATCTGGATTGCCGGTTCGATAGCAAAATAGGAACGTAATTTGCGGATATAGACGTCCAGATTGCGCGAATTGAAGTAGGAATTGTCGCCCCAGACCGCTTGTAAGAGCATGTTCCGGTCCAATATTTTTTGGCGATGTTGGCATAAAATGCTCAGAATGTGATTTTCCCTATGTGAAAGTCGCCTGGTATCCTGCTGATAATGCAATTCCAGGCGATTGGGGTAGAAAGTAAAAGATTTTAAGGTGATCATATCGGGCAGGCTCAGGGCTGTTTGTTGCTGGACCAGGCGCAACTGGTTGTTGATACGGGCCATAAGCTCGGTCATGCTGAATGGTTTGCGCAGATAGTCTGTGCCACCGGAAGCAAAACCCTGCACAATGTCATCCGGATCGGATTTGGCCGTAAGGAATATTATAGGCAGTTGCGGATATAGATTGCGGATATAAGTTCCGAGAGTAAAGCCGTCAATATGAGGCAACATAATGTCCAGAAGGCATATATCCGGCGCAAAAGATTGAATTTGATCGGCGATGCGGCTTCCGTCTTTCAGATGTAAGACTTCATATCCTTTTGCCGAAAGCGTTTCTCTTACGATACGGGCCAGGTAAGGCTCATCTTCAACATATAAAACCCTTCGTTTCATCATTAAAAATCAAGTATTAAATCAAAAGAGAAAATTAAAATTATATCTGATAATTCAATATGCGGGAATAGGTGCAAGAGAAAGTGCATCGAACCTGTTATTGTAGCCTGTAATTGCGGCAGAAAGTTTACCAGGCCAGGGTAAAGGTGCACCCTCCCTGTGGCATGTTGTGTACCTCTATGTTCCCATTATGCTGGCGCATGACCTGGGCGGCATAGTTTAAGCCCAGTCCGTATCCTTTAACCTCGTGTTTATTTCCAGTCGGCACCCTGAAAAATTTATCAAAGACCTTGTTGAGATAGTTATCGGGTATACCGGGCCCATTGTCGGTAACCGAAAGGTGCATTGTTCCTTCCGTAGAGGTCTTGAGTTGGATGATGATATCTGCTTTGGCCTTATTGTATTTCAAACTATTGTCCAGCAGATTGATCAACACACCCTGCATATGTAACCGGTCTACCTCTGCACTGAAGGTATCGCCTGTTTTAAGAAAGCGGACCTGTGCATCGTAAGCCTGAAAGCGGACCTGGTAAGCTGCCAGGACTTCTTCAACAAGTTGGTGCACATCACACCATTCTTTCTGCAGGGAAAGTCGGCCAGACTCTACCAGTGAGGTATGCAGGGTGCGGTTCACCAACAGTTCCAGCCGCTCCAGCTCCAATGCCGCCATCTGCAGGTAATCAGCTCTAAGCTCGTCCTGGCCAGTATGATCAAAATGTTGTATCGCTTCTACCGCCACTTTAACTGTGGCAATTGGTGTTTTTAGCTCATGTGAAATATTGCTCACCAGATCGTCCTTAAGGGTATTGAGCTCTATCTGGCGCAGTAAGCTGTGGTAGGTTGTACGCAGCGCCAATAGGGTTACGGTCAATAAAACAGCAATAAAGGTTGCCTGCGGCCATAATTTGCCCAGCAGATAGGATGTATAATGGGTAATTGCAACTCCATGCTCTGCCTGGAAGTAGCGGTTGGGTATAAATATGGCCTGCTTGTCATCAATTGCTTTGTCGTCGGCTGGTATCCACCGGACTGTAAAATGCCAGCCACGGCGCCTTATCTCTTCAATATAGTCTTTATTAAATGCGGTTGTGTCTATACGGAAAAGCAAGAGCCTTTCCGCTGGCGTTAATTGTTTTACCTTTCTTACAGCCAGCTTAAGGCCGCGCAGGGATAAATCATTATGCGATTCCTGGAACAGCAGAGATGATATTTTGTGTATGCTATCCTTATCCAGGTTGAGCAGTTGTGTATCGTCGTTAACTGTTGGCACGGATAGCAGGCTCGGCTGGATAACCGCTATCATAAGCAAAGAGTCGGTTATATCCTGTTGTACCCGGTCGAATAATTGTACCAAATCCTGTTTCAATGATGTTTTTTCCTGCAGGTATTGGGTATACAGCCAATGGCCGGAAAAGACCAGCAATAACAGGTAGCTGGCCAGTAGCAATAACCGGATTTTATCGACTTTCGGCTTTCGTAAAGAGGGACGCATAGGAATAAAAGGCAATTTAACCTTTAATCCGGTAAAACGGCTGGTATTAACTTTAATTAACCAAGCCCCATCTTAGGCAGGGCTCTTAAAAGTAAGAACCGGAGACGTTCCCTATACAGAATATCCCCGGTTCGAGACTAGAATTATAAAAAGATTATTCCTTACTTCGCAGGAACTGCTTTTAACTCTGCGCTTTTAGCAGGCGGAGTGTCAGCTGTATTAGGCGCTCCGGTAGGTGCAGGCGCTACTGCAGGCGAGGAAGGCTGGATAGCTCTGCCCACTTCCATCATATAGTCCTGGAATTTCTTCTGATCTTCTCCGCTTAGCGTTGCTGCCCAGGTAGAAGCGCCTTTTTCCCACTCCTGCATTTTAGGTGCAAAAGCCTGAAGGGCCTGCATATCATTGGCTTTAATAGAAGGCGCAAACTCTTTTATAAGCACTACAAATTCGGCGATCCCTTTATTGACCTCTTCAGAAGCGAATTTTGGTGGCTGGGGAATGGCTATTTCCTGAGCTGCAACAGCAGGTGTAGCGGTTTGTGCCTGAACTGCTGGAGCGGCAACTACACAAAAACCTGCGATGGCGAAGCCAAGCATTATTTTTTTCATAATTGTCATTTTAATATTAAGTGAAAAGGCAAATATATTTAAATAGGTGTTAACTACAAAATGAGAGGTGCACAATTAAATATTAAATTGTAGTATCAAATATGACACAAATGTGACAATGAAAAACGAATTTCTGATAATATAATGTAATTATCTTAATTGATTCATTATCTTGTGCCTACCACCAAACAACACTAATATGTACCGGACCAAGGATGCCCTGAAGTATGTATTATGCTTTATGCTATCCACCGTTTTCTGCGCTTTCCTGATCACGGTGGGCAACGATTTGCTGCGCTATTATCATCGGGGGGACACTACACACCCGTCTATACTGGATTTGGGTTATGCTCCCTGGTTACCAGTATGTGCCCTCATTATGGGGGCGACATTATTGTTGTATTTTTTGCTGTCGCGCTTTGTACTGCGTAAGGCTTGCACAGGTTGGCTTAGCCTATCGTCAGCACTTTTGGCTATATTGGTAGCAACGGTGTTGGAGGTAAGCCACTTGTTTGGTTATAGTGCAGGCTGGTATGAGGTGAAAAACGGTGTCGCAATCCTGGTCTGTGGCGCCGTAGGAGGCCTTTTCTCCAAAATGCTTTGCAATTAGTGTCAGTGAAGCATTATTTGTTGGCTTAGTAGTTCCTGGTTAGCTAATTGTGAATATTTTTCTGGTTCTGCCTTCTTTCGAGAAGGCCAGTCAATAAGGTTTATAAAGAGGCAAGTCTCTACGGTAAAAGCCACCAACAGGAAAATATTGCAAGCATTTCCTGTTAGTATAATAGTCAAAATAACTTCCTCACGTACCGTCATGCCGACCAGCGTGGAGGCATCTCCCAGGCTTGTAAAAGTGGAAGTTATTTTGACACAGTTACTTGGTGACTTTATACTGTTTTGTTTTTATCAGGACCAGATATTTAAACCGAAGTCGTCGGCGTATTGCCGGGCATGGTCGTATCCGGCGTCTGTATGTCGTAATACACCCATTGCCGGATCATTATGCAGAACACGCTTTAATCTTTCTTCCGCATCCTGGCTGCCATCTGCTACTATTACCATACCGGCATGGAGGGAATACCCCATTCCTACGCCGCCGCCATGATGAAAGCTGACCCAGCTGGCGCCACCCGCGGTATTGATCAACGCATTGAGTATAGGCCAATCCGCCACAGCATCGCTACCGTCTTTCATTGCTTCTGTTTCCCTGTTAGGTGAAGCTACCGACCCGCAATCTAAGTGATCTCTACCGATAACTATCGGCGCTTTTACTTTGCCGCTGCGTACCAGTTCGTTAAAAAGCAAAACTGCCTTCTCTCTTTAACCCATGCCTAACCAGCAAATACGGGCCGGTAGCCCCTGGAAAGCAATGCGGTCCTTCGCCAGTTCGAGCCAACGTTGCAGGCCTTTGTTTTCGGGAAAAAGTTCTGCCAGGGCTTTGTCGGTAGTATAGATGTCCTCGGGATCGCCACTTAAAGCTACCCAGCGGAAAGGCCCTTTACCTTCGCAAAATAGAGGGCGTATGTAAGCCGGTACAAAGCCCGGGAAATCAAAAGCATTTTCTACTCCTCTTTTATCTTTGGCTTGTCCTCTCAGGTTATTGCCATAATCGAAAGTAATAGCTCCCCTTTGTTGCAGAGCGAGCATTTGGCGTATGTGGCGCGCCATAGTATCTAAGGACCGGCTTTTATAACTTTCAGGGTCTTGCTCCCGCAGAGCATTGGCCTCGGCTACACTAAGTCCTTCAGGGAAATAGCCTACCAGTTCGTCGTGTGCCGAAGTCTGATCGGTAAGCGTATCGGGCGTAACGTTGCGGTCGATCAGTCTCTGTAAGAGATCCACTACATTGCATAACACGCCTATGGATACGGCTTCTTTGTTCTCTTTAGCCTGTAAGGCCCGGTCTATGGCCTCATCTATATCCTTATAATATTCATCCAGGTAGCGCGTTTCAATTCTTTTTTGCATGCGCCATTCTTCTATTTCGGCAGCAAGGCATACGCCTTCATTCATAGTAATGGCCAGTGGCTGTGCGCCTCCCATACCGCCTAAGCCGGCGGTTACATTCAGTGTGCCTTTCAGGCTCCCGTTGAAATGCTGGCTGGCCAGCGACAAATACGTTTCATAGGTTCCCTGTACAATACCTTGTGACCCTATATAGATCCAACTGCCGGCAGTCATTTGTCCATACATCATCAGGCCCTTAGCCTCCAGTTCCCTGAAATGCTCCCAAGTAGCCCAGCGGCCGACCAGGTTAGAGTTGGCTATAAGTACCCTGGGCGCGTTTTTATGAGAACGCAATACGCCCACAGGCTTACCACTTTGAACCATTAGTGTTTCGTCTTCTTCCAGATTCCTGAGGCACTCCAATATTTTGTCCAGGCTTTCCCAATTACGAGCCGCTTTACCTATACCGCCGTACACTACCAGGTCTTCCGGGCGCTCTGCAACTTCGGGATCCAGGTTATTTTGCAACATCCGGTAAGCAGCTTCGGCTACCCAGTTTTTACAATGCAACGTAGTACCCGTCGGCGATTTAATGATTCTATGTACTGTATCCATTTGTCTATAGTTAGAGTGGCAAATCTACATAAGATTTACTTTTTTTTGGGAAAAAGCTGAGTAAGTCTCTTTCCTGTCCCACTCAAAGACAAAGGAGTACCGGTATCATTATTGTAAAAACGACTATATTTGCAGCGATAAAGGAAATGGTGTCCTTCCTACTGAACCG
>JBEBWN010000093.1:0-11864 GCA_040392235.1 Taibaiella helva
AAATTAGGTTCCATATCACTGGTTTAATTTCAGGTGCAATATTACTCCAAGTTAAGAGAAAAATAACATTACGAAATTGTTAAGCTAAATGCCCTCTGGCAAGGCTTTACACCGATTGCGTACCCGGGGTTATCTCGTCTACAGGCTCAGCATTGATCTGTACCTGGGTTGGGTAGGCAAAGCCCTGGGCATGACGGTACATAATCTCGTAAATGGCAAAATAAACCTCCTGCCGTATTGCGCCAAAGTCTACATCAGGCTTAACCGATATAAAAAAAACTACCTGGATCTGTACAGCCGAATCACCAAAACCATCCAATTGTACCACCGGGTTGCCCACCGTACCGGCGGTATGCAATATCCGGTTCTTTATCTCCTTCATTGTTGTTTCCATCGAAGTACGGGACAACCCGTAAACAGCTCCTATACTCAATACCACCCGGCGCATACCCCGTTCCGAAAAATTTTCAAGGTTATCGTCTATCAGTTTCCGGTTGGGTATAGCCACTATCGATTTATCAAAAGTCCGGATCTGCGTGCTCCTGAAACCCACCTTCTCCACATTGCCCTCTACCCCGCTGATACGTATCCAGTCGCCGATAATAAAGGGTTTATCCAGCATAACCATAAAAGAGGCCATCAGGTTCTCCAGGCTTTCTTTGGCGGCAAAGGCGATAGCAATACCGCCTACCCCCAAGCCGGCTACCAGGGCCGAAACATTCACATGAAATACTGTGCCTAATATAGAAAGCGCCCCAAATACCCAGACAATTACCTTTAATACATCACGCAGAAGGGGCATGATCTGCTGACGTTCCTTATCATTATGCTCTTTTGCTTTGTCGATCAGCACCAGGAAAACAAATTCGATCAGCCGGCTCACCAGCAGGGTTATATAAAACAGCAGGAAGAGTAAAAACAGATGATCGATCAGGTCCATTACGGTAAACAACCTGGTACTGGCATGCTCGCCCAACTCCTTAATGGGTTTCAGGCGCTTGAACAACGCCAGGCGATCGAAGGAAAGGCTTAATTGGTAGAATGCTATGTAAAAGAAAAGGGTTACCAGGATGCCTTCCACCGGTTTAAGCAATAACTGGTGAAATTGCTGGCCATGGTAACCGGCCGAAAATTTTTTGAACAGTGTAAAAAACAACCGGGTAAAAATAGCCGTGATGTAGCGCTTTAACAATAAGGCTAATACCAGTATAATAGCAAAACGCAGGTAAACAGCTACAGAATTGCCCCAGTAAACATCCTGCAAAAAATCAATATTCATAAGCGGTGCGATACATTTTTTCCCCTCAGCACATTTTCCGGATCCAGATACAGCAAATATCCCCATTTCGGTTCAAAAAGAAACACTTATATAAATCAAACTATGGGACCAGGGCAATTTTTTTGTGGAAAGCTTCAAGGAACATTCCCTTTCGGCCCGCAAACAATAACCTGTAGATTTTTAAGCCGGCAGAAAAAGGCCTCGTTATAGTTGTATTAATAGGCTAACCTATCAGAAAGGCAATACAACTATAACGTTTACAATACAACAAAGCTATAAAATTCAGATAATGAATGTAATAGCAATAAATGCAAAATGGCCGGGGCAATTAATCAGGTAAACTGCCCCGCTCCACGAAAGCGATTTTATAAAAGTCACAAAACACATAAGCAACAAAACAACCAACTAATAAATTGAATTTAAATAGAAAACAAATTTAAAAATAAAAATCAATAGTTTTTACTATTTACAGGAGTTATAGGCAAGGTTATCTTCGTACAACTTTATATTATAGAACCCCTAAATAACAAAAGATGAATTTGATGTCCACAAAAAAATTGGTAGTGCTCGTTTTCACTTTATTGCTGGGCTTAAGCTCGCCCGCCCAGCATGGCCTGGAATGGGCCAAAAGAATGGGCGGTTATGGCAATGATCGTTGTGGTCGCATAGTGCTGGATACCGCAGGCAATGTCTATACAACCGGCACTATTGTCGATTCAGCTGACTTCGGCGACGGAAAATTCATGAAAGGATACCGCCGTGCAGATGTGTTTGTATCAAAACACGATGCTGCAGGCAACCTGGCCTGGGCCAGGATATACGGAGGCGTCAATACCGCTTATGGCGATGAACAAGGCAATCATATCACTATCGATAAGGCAGGCAACCTTTACATAACCGGATCTTTCGACAGCACGGCCTATTTTAACGGCAGTAATGCCAATGGCCAACTCAGCAGTATGGGTGGAGCAGACATATTCATACTGAAGTTGAGTTCCGCCGGCGAATTCCTTTGGGTCAAACAATTTGGCAGTGCCTCCCTTGATCAGGGTTGGGCCATTAAATATCATGCCGGGAGCAATTACCTGTATGCAGCCGGCATCTTTAATGCCGCTATTACCTTTGGCAATACTACTTTGAATAATATCACCGGTTCCGGCGCGGATATATATAATTTGAAATTGGATACGGCCGGTAGCGTTATTTGGGCCCGGCAATTCGACGGCAGTTCGGGCAATGCTTGCCGCGATATGGGCGTTGACAGCGCCGGCAATGTATACACCACCGGCTATTTTCAGGGTCTAACGGACTTTGACCCGGACACCACTACGCAAAGTTTGATTTCTTTGGGCGGTAATGACGTATTTATTGTAAAACTCGATCCCGAGGGAAAACTGGCCTGGGCAAAGCAATTTGGTGGCTTGGGCGAACAATTGGGTTTCGGTATTGCCGTAGACCATAAAGGAAACAGCGCCATAACCGGCAGACTGTCCCGTAACGGCTACTTTGTTCCCAACACCGGCGACACGCTAAAATCTAATGGTTATGATGATGCCTTCCTGGTTAAACTCGACGCCGATGGCAATTATATCTGGGGACAGAATTTCGGGGCAACCAGTTATGAAGACGGTACCGGTGTAACCATCGATGCCGTAGGTAATATATACTTCACGGGCTTTTTCAGGGGCAAGGTCGATTTTAATCCCCGTAATCCGGGCAAAGACACTATAACAAGCTTCAATATGAACGGAGCAGACATTTTCATTGCCAAAATGGATGCCGCCGGCAATTATAACTGGGCTTACGGTATAGGTGGTCGCAATGGCGATGTGGGCGGCAGTATAGCCGTAAGCAGCAAAGGCGAAGTGTATGCAGCCGGAACATTTACCTATACTGTTGATTTCGATCCAGGACCAGATAGTCTTATGCTATCCGTACCCCAACCTACCAGCGCCGTTACCCCCTATACCGACGTATATGTGCTCAAACTGGTATGTAAAGACTCCAGCACTACCTACCTGGCTATGGAAGATTGCGAAGAGGTAATATTTAACGGTATCCACCATGAAGCTAACGGCGAGTACCGGCACCAGTTCCTCGGTCAAAATGGCTGCGATAGCAGTGTTTACCTGCAAGTGACGATTACGGAAATAGAAAGACCGGATATTACGGTTAAAGATTTTACCCTGGGCACCTCTTTATCGTACACAACCTATCAGTGGTATAAAAATGATGTCCTGATACCCGGGGCTACCGACTCGGCGTACACCGTTTCCGAGAACGCACTGTACAAAGTAGTTGTTACCAACGAAAAAGGTTGTATAGATACGTCCGACGCCTATAGCGTTACCAATGTGCCCGGAAGCAATATTGCCAAAACTTCGGCTGGCGATGCCATAACGCTTTATCCCAATCCCGTTCGGAACTATTTGCATGTGCACAGTCCTAATGACCTGCAACTCCGGTTACGTACAATTGAAGGGCGCCAACTGGGTCAATGGCAAAAAACGGATGTTATAGATCTATCAGCATTTGCCCGGGGCATTTACCTCGTAGAATGCCGTGATAAAGAAGGTAAACTATTAAAAACAGGAAAAGTTATTCTGCAATAGGAAGAAAAGGAATAGTTTATCCCAGCCTGGCGAACCAGGCGCCTTTCCAAGGGGCGCCTGGTTTTTCCGTAAAATACCCCACTATGCACAGCAGCTGCAATTGCTGTCAGCCGGCGTATATTTGCTGTAAGACAATACCCGACCTTGGTTGTGAATAAAGCATTTTGTAATATGCATCAATAACCCGGTGCCTTTATGTATATTCTAAGAACATTAAAAACATACTGTTGTATCCTGACGGGCGTTCTGCTCTTGTTCCTGCTGGCTGGCTGTACCGGTTCCCCAAAGCACAGGACGGCTACCGGCCCGGCTACGGAACAGGCACGGAGTTACAGCCACGATCCCGGCCGGCAGCATACGGCCGATAGTATACGGATCGACAGTATTGCGGTTCGGGCGGGCGATATCCGTTTTGTTTTTCCCGATTCCGCCTTGTTTCTCCTCGACCGGGCCTTTGCCTACAGCGAAGAAAAGCATTTCCACACTGGTATGGCGCGGGCCCTAATGGTGAAAGCCCTGGTATGGATCGAAAAAAACCGGTATGAAAAGGCCTTACAAGCCATGGATCAGGCAAAAGCCTATATCAACAACGATGCTATGATGATAATCTGGCATACTAACCTGGCCGTAGTGTATTCCTATACCGACGAATACCGTAAGCAATTGTCACATTATATGCAGGCCCTTCGCCTGCTCGACAAAAAAGAAAGTAAAAACGAATTGATGTACATTTCCCTGTACATCAATATCAGCCATGTATGGTCGTCCCTGGGCGACCTGGATAAAAGTGATGCCTATGTGGGGAAGGCCCTGCGGGCTGCCACACAACTACCGGCCGCGCCCCAGCAGGATGTTCCCTTTAAACTGCAGGTGCTTAGCACCCTGTATAATACCGCGGCAGCCAATTACCTGGACCGGCAGCAATATGACAAGGCGCTCCTGTATCTGCAAAAAAGCCTTGAGGTAAGCAATCAGCTTCCCTCGCTGGTGAAAAGCAAGCGCAGCTCTTATATATTGCTGAGCGATGCCTATTCGCAACTGGGAGCCTACCGGAAGGCCTTCGATTATATTGACCACTATAACCGCATAACGGATACGGCCGACAGGTATGGCGCCCATGTCATGCCCAATATGCTGCTATCGGGCATTTACCTCCAGAAGAAGCAGTACAGCCAGGCCCTGCAACATGCTGACAGCGCAATAAACAATGCCAGGCTCCTGGGCATTAATAACGCTACCAAGGTAAGAACCGCGTATGAGGTCCGGGCCAAAGCCCTGGCCGGCCTGGGCCGCAGCGATGAAGCCGTAAAGGCCTATCAGGCCCTGTTGCAATTGGTAGACAGCAACCTCAGCCAGGAAAAGTTGCAAACCAACCGGAAAATGGACTTCCTGTACCAGGTAACCGAAAAAGACAGGAAGTTATCGGAACAACGCCTGTTGCTGACACAAAAGAGCAGCCAGTTAAAAAGCCAGAAGATCGTGATAGTGCTTGCGGCAGCAGGCCTTATCATCTCCCTGCTCCTGCTGTACCTGTTCCGTAACCGGCAGCAATTGCAGAAAAAAGCCTTCCTGTTGTACAGCAAAGAAAATGAACTAAAGTACCAGAAGGAACTGATGGCCATGGAAGAGCAACAAAGGCGTAAAATTGGCGCCGAACTGCATGACGGTATCAGTGGCACACTGGCGGCCATTAAAATGAACCTCGGTACCGTCCGTAAAAATTTTCCCGGTTTGCAGCAATCGGGCCTCTTTACCGAAACCCAGGATATGCTGAAAGAAGCTACTGACGAAGTGCGGCAAACCGCCCATCACCTGATACCGGAAATGCTCCTTAAAAATGGCCTGAACGAAGCGCTCATTACTTACATTAACCGGGTTGTCAAGGACGATAAACTTACAATAGATTATAACTACTTCATGCAGGAAGAACAGCCCCTGAGGGATGAAGTAAACCTGATTCTCTTCCGTATTGTACAGGAGTTGTTGCAGAATATACTGAATCATTCCCGGGCCCGCAAAGCTATAATACAGCTGCTCGAAGTAAAAGGCAAAGTGCACCTCATTGTCGAAGACAACGGAACCGGTTTCGACACCGCGCAATCGGCCAGCGGTATAGGACTGTACAATATTAAAGTAAGGGTGTTGTCGTTGGAAGGCCAGATCGATATACAGTCGCATCCCGGCAGACATACCGTAATCCGTATCAGTTTCGGCAAGGAACAGCTTATTTAACACCAGGGTCAATGTATTATCCATTCCCAATATTTTGACTTTTTGACGTAACAAAAAATGAATATAAAACTGATCATTACCGACGACCACCCTATGGTGCTCAAAGGCTTAAAAAACATGCTGCAATCCTACCCCGATATCGATGTACTGGCTACCTTCAGCAATGGGCAGCAACTGCTGGAAGGATTGGTGGTACTCCGGCCCGACATTATTCTCCTGGACCTGATGATGCCGGAAATGAATGGAGACGAAGCATTGAAGAAGATTGCCAAAAAATACCCGGCGCTGAAAGTGATCGTACTCAGCAATCACGGCAGCGCCATTTATGTCAATAATATGATCAATATGGGCGTGGCCGGCTACCTGATGAAGACGGTAGAAGAAGAAACCTTATACGAGGCTATCAAGCGGGTAATGCAAGGCGAACGCTTTGTAGAGCCAGCCCTGCTCGAAAAGGTAGAGCAGCTCAATGAAGGGATACAGAGAGCCGTAACCCTGAAGCATACCCTTACCGGCCGGGAAAAGGAAGTCTTGCAACTGATCGTAGACGGGCACAGTAGCGCCGAAATAGCCAAAACGCTATTCCTCAGCGTACATACGATCGATACTTACAGAGACAATATGATGTTGAAGCTGGAAGCCAAAAATACCGCTGCGCTAGTGAAAATTGCCATCCAGTCGGGTTTGGTGCGTATATGAGTGTCCGGCAATTGCAATAACAACCCGGAAAATGCTGGTGTTAAGTTATACTTTACCCCGGGATAAAGAGCTGCGTTAATCTGGCTTCCGGGGCACGCCTCCACCTGCCTTCATCTTATCCGTACATAAAAAGTTTATTGTGACGGAAATTTCTTTGCGTCTTACATTTTAAAAATATATTGTATATTCGTCTACAATTGTGCTATTGCAAACACCTATTATTGTTCCTAAATCAAAAATCCCTTATGAAAAAAATATTTACCCTTAACTTACTCATTGTCCTGCTAGGCATTACTTCCGGATTGGTAGCGCAAACTCCTCCGGGAAAAGGAAAAGATAAATTGCCCAAAGAGGCCGTCCTCCAGGCCCGTACCCAGGAACAGACTTATAAACTATTTTGCATTGACACTAATAGTTCGGTACAGACCGTAAATGTATGTGCTGATTCCTTCATATGGAATGGCATTACCTATACATCCCCGGGTACCTATACCCGGAAATACACTAATGTTCAGGGTTGCGACAGTACAGCCTGTCTGATACTCACATTAAAGAGAGATCTGGTAATAGCCGTCGACCAAAAAACCCTAAGCGCGATAGAGGACTTCGAATCATACCAATGGTTTAAAAACCGAAAACCCATAGCCGGGGCCAATGAACGTTTTTATACCCTGGTTCCTCCCTATCCGGGGCATTATTCTTTAGTGGTCAACGCTTTGTCTTGTCCCGACACTTCAGCCGACTATATAATTGAAGATGAGGGCGCTTATATCTGGGGCCTGGTGTATAAAAGAAACGATGCGAATTGCGTGTTCGATGGCGATATCGATGAAACGCTGGCGCGTGCCTTTACGTTCCGGCTGGACAAAAACAATGTACCGCAGGATACTCTTATAAGCGGCGCTTCCACCTTTGGGATCAGGATAGATAATTTAGATAAAAAGGCCGAATATAGCCTGCATTGGATCCCGGTTCCCGGATACAAGGCAGTATGCCCTTCCAATGGAATACAAAAATTCAGGCCCGACACCCTGTCTGAAAAATGGGCCATGGAATTCGCCCTGGATTGCGATAAAGACAGTCCGCAACCCGACCTTCATGTCCATATGGATGGACTGCTCCGTCCTGTTAGCCAATCTTATTTATCCTTATTTGCAGGTATGGCATCCTGCGGCCCCCAAGATGCCACATTAACCCTGGAATTGAGCCCGAAGTTTGCCTTCAACAATGCCAGTGTAACCCCCTCGGCTGTGAACGGTCAGACGATTACTTGGGAACTAAAAGGATGGACAGGGAGCGTCAGCGAATCCATTGACCTGTCATTGGATCCCGTCGGCAACCTGCAACAGGGCGATACAGCCTGTAATACAGTACGCATTACCCCGCTGGCAGGCGATAGGGAACCGACCAATAATGTTTATACTGCCTGCAGCGAGATTCGTTCGTCCTGGGATCCTAACGACAAAAAAGTAAGCCCCGTGGGCGATATAGCACCCGGAACAGAACTAACGTATACTATTAACTTCGAAAACCTCGGTAATGATACCGCTTTTAATATTTACATACTGGACACTCTTTCTCACAACCTGGTGTATAGTACTTTTGAGCTGATGTACAGCTCTCATCCTGTAAAAATCCGTTTCAGCGATGTAGTGGATCCCCGTGTGGCACGGTTCGATTTCGAAAACATTTACCTGGCAGATAAAAGCAGCCCCGATCACAATAAAGGAAGCCTCATTTATAAAATTAAGGCAAAAGATCAGTTGCCCGCCGGCGCTACTATCGAAAACACAGCCCATATATTCTTCGACATCAACCCCGCCGTTGTCACCAATACTACGCTCAATGCCATCGGCGGTACAGCTATAAAAACGATGGCTACGGCTAAACCTGCGCCCCGCATGTTTCCCAACCCCCTTACCGATAAGTTGCACATTGACAACCCCTCTGCGCAACTTAACCAGTTGACGATCGTCAATATACTGGGACAAACCCTGTACCAGGGAACAATGGGAACCGGTATTACGGTCCTTTCCACAACATTTCTATTGCCCGGCATTTATTATATAAGATTCGGTGGCGCTTACGAAACCCAGCCGGCAAAGCTCATCAGGAAATAGGTATTCGGGGATACGGTACAAAGACAAAACGCATTCCTATTGCTTGCTGACGAAGCCGGTAGCCGCCGTAACCTGGACCCTGACAGACAGACATAACACAGCCTTGCCTGTTGGTCATCACACTATTCCTGTCCTCTTTTTCCGCTTCAAAAGCGGAATATGATGCCTGATGATGGAAAAAAACCGGCGGCCCTGCCGCGATAATGACGATCAACAGAACAAGCAAGAAGAACGAAATTGAGTAGTACTACTTAAAAAACGATTTAATCGGAAGGTTAAATTCGTTTGGGGAACTTCCTTTACTACGCTTTTTCACCTTAGAGGATGACCCTCACAATGGGTATGAGGAAAAGTTTATTATTACTTCTGTTATGTTTTCTTACAGGCCTATCTTCGGTTATGGGCTCTGGCGAACGTGAAACGATCTGGGCTTTTGGCTATTGGGGAGGCCTGGATTTTAGCAATGGCGATCCTGTACCCATTAAAACCGCCTTAGTAGCCGACGAAGGTTGTGCTTCCGTTTGCGATACCAATGGTAAGCTGCTGTTCTATTCCGAAGGCAGTATCATATGGAATCGAAAGCATGAGATCATGAAAGGCGGCACGGCATTAACACCTATTGCCAATACCACCATGACACCTACTTCCAGTACATCTCAGGGGGTGGTTATTGTGCCGGTAATCGATAAGCCGGATCAATATTATGTGTTTTCCCTTATTGCCAGCCAATGGCCGGCCGATTTTGGGAAGCTGTATTACAGCATAGTGGATATGAGCTTAGAGGGCGGTTTAGGCGCGGTGATCGAAGGAAAAAAAGGCCTGTTCCTGGACGATGGTATGCTGGAACGGATGACCCCTGTACCCGGCAACAACTGCAATGTATGGCTTGTAGCCGCCGCCAAAACAGGACGTATAAGGGCCTATGAGATTACCTCTTCGGGCGTAAACAACCGCCCGGTGGAATCTACGGTAGGTATCGGCTCCGCCGGCAGGCCCTATGGCTGTATGAAAGTATCGCCCGACCGTAAAAAACTGGCCATCGCACAGATGGGAGGCAATAACGGCGCAGTATTGTATGACTTTGATCCGCTTACCGGCCTGGCCAGCAATGAGCTGATCCTCCTGCCCTCCCATTCTGCTTACGACATCTGCTTCTCGCCCGGTAGTACCAAATTATACACTATCGGTGGCATAGGAAATAACCAAACCATGCAATTCGACCTGTCTTCTGCCAACAGGGACAGTATTGTACCGTCGGCTGTTAAAGTCGCCGCTTCTGACTTCGTGCAGATCAAAGCCGGCCCAAACGGGAAAATATATTTCGCTACATCCGACGCAGCAATGGCCGAAATCGCGTTTCCCGACCTTAAAGGCGATTCCTGCGGACTTAGTCCATTCAAGATCATTTTTCAGACCAGCCCCAATCTCACTTCCAAGGTAGGCTTACCGAATACGGTACCGGATATCAGGAGAAAGGATGTATATACTGCCCGTAGGGATACCGTAAGATTCGCTTCCTCGGCCCGTATTCAGGCAAAAGATACTACAGGCATAAACTATACCTGGAACGATGGCTTCCAAGGTCCTTCCAGGGCAATTACGGCTTCCGGAACTTACTGGGTTAGCTACAATATTCCACCCTGCAGTTACCGGGCCGACACTTTTTATATTGATTTCTTATGCCGGCTGCCCAGGGTATTGGTACAAAACAGTTGTTTCGGGCGCGCCGACGGCAGCGCCCGGATCGAAAACGGAGATACCGGTTACAGGTATACCTGGTGGTCAGGCGACAGTATAGTGGGCCTGGGCGAAAAACTGACAGCAGCTTACCCCGGCACCTACCGGCTGCAACTCCGGTCCGTTTTGGGTTGCGATACGGTTTTACCGGTATATATACCCGATTTCAATAACAAAGTACGCTTTACCGCCGACACCCTGGTCTGTGCAGGAAATATCCTCCGGTTGAAAAACCAAAGCGACGAAAGCTATAGCCATTTTACCTGGTCTTTCGGCAATGGGGAGGGAAGCGCTGACCGGGAACCGGTATACCTTTACCCCGCATCAGGCCGGTATGCCATGACACTTGTAGGCTATGCCGCACAATGCACAGATACCGCCCATAGCGTGGTTACCGTCGATTCCTTTCCGCTGGGTCTTGACATTACAATAGACCACGATACGATCTGTGCCGGAGCAGCTATTGGCTTTGCCCCCTACAATGATGGTACCGTAAAGAGTATTGACTGGGCTTTAGGCGGAGACAGCCATTTTTCGACAGGGCCCGATGTTCATCGTTTTGAACATTCCTTCTCTGAAGCAGGTACAATCCCGGTATCCATAAAAATCCACTTCAGGGTATGCCCTTCTATAGAGATAAAAAAGAGTATTAATGTCCGGGCTTTACCGGTTGTCGACCTGGGGCCAGATCTTGGTATATGCCCGGGAGATTTTCCTTTGATGATCAACAATAAGATTCGTCACGATGAAGGCATCTATGAATATACCTGGAACACCGGCCAGAATACTTCCGGACTGAGCATAGACCATTACGGTCAATACACGCTTAACCTCCGGGATAGCTATGGCTGCAATGGCTCGGGAATAATAAATGTACACAAACATTGCGCAATCGATATCCCCAATGCCTTCACGCCGAACGGTGATGGTATAAATGATTACTTTTTCCCCAGGTCGCCGTTAAATAAAGACATTGTTTTGTTCCACATGAATGTGTATAACCGCGCCGGTGTGCTTCTGTTTACAACCCATAACACGGAAGGACAAGGATGGGACGGTAGAGGGCAGGGAAAGATACAACCGGCGGGCGTTTATGTATACCGCCTGCACCTGGAATGGAAAAATGGCCGGCAGGAAACCTATTCCGGTAATGTTACGCTGTTACCATAATCAGGCCGGCACCAG
>JBEBWN010000094.1:0-11808 GCA_040392235.1 Taibaiella helva
TTTCATATTACCAAAGATCTGCTCCAATGCGCTTTTGCGAATCACCTGTTCCGTTTTGGCAGTGATGCTAAAACCACCATCAGCGTCAGAAGGACCGCTTGCCTTTATATACCCTTTTTGCTCCAGCTCTTCTATGAAATCATCTATTGTATAGTGCTCATCGGTAAGCTTATATTCCTCATCCAATTCCCTGAGCCAGTTCAGCGCTTCTTCGACATCGCCCGAGGTATGTGTAACCAATTCCGTGAAAATTTCGAAAAGCTTTTCAAAAGGCGTCCCCTCCGGAGCAGTATACTGTGTAAACAAGAAGCCTTTTCCCATATTTCTATTCATAAATCTTATCTTTTGCCGTTTCAGGCGCGCGGGTCAATCGTACTTTTCGGTTTATTGCCCAGGTTCAATGGTTTTTTCTTTTAAGCTTACACAGGGCATAATACATAACACCTGATACATAATGCCATTTTGGAAGGCATTAGCTTCCGGCTTGATACATAGCCAATCGCTCAATAAAATTAGGGGATTATTGGTTGCCGAAAAAGAAAGAAAAATCTAAAGTCGTTCGTACTTATTAATGCATTAAACAATTTTACAACGTTTGTCCAGATAGCAGATGGATATTGTCCCACCCGGGCGGGATCGTTCTATTTTTCATCCGATTTGAAATCAGGATGATACAGGAAAACCTCCGGCAACTCTTAATAATTAAATATCTATTTTTACCTTTTCTAATTCTATTACAATTATGATAGCTTTTTTGGGTATGGGTCTTCTGGGATCCAATTTTGTCAGCGCATTGCGCAAACGGGAACTTCCGGTGCATATATGGAACCGGAGCTACGAAAAGGCGGAACTGCTATTGCCTACAGGCGCAGTAGTACATAAAACAGCTGCAGAAGCAGTTGCCGGAGCAAATTTTGTACACCTTACGCTAAAGGATGACCAATCGGTGGAAGAAGTACTGCAAACGATAGCCAACCAACTGCAACCAGGTACCATTATCATAGACCATACAACTACTTCGGTAGCAGGCGCCCGGGAAAGAACAAAAAAATGGAAGGAAAAGGGGCTTACTTATGTACACGCTCCGGTATTTATGGGACCACAAAATGCACTGGAAGCCACCGGCTATATGCTGATATCGGAGGACGCGGATGTTGTTTCGGCTGTAGAGCCTCATTTGAAAGCCATGACCGGCCACTTGCTCCGTTTAGGTCCGGATACAGGAAAAGCAGCCGCGCTTAAACTTATCGGCAATTCCTTTCTGGTAGGATTCACAGGTGCAATAGCCGATACCTTATCCCTGGCTAAGGCTCTGCAAATTCCTTCAGATGATGTAGTACAGCTTTTCCAGGAATGGAATCCTGGGAATGCACTGTTAGGACGGATAAAAAAGATAACGGACGCACAATTTCACAAACCTACCTGGGAATTAAATATGGCCCGGAAAGACACGGAACTCTTTTTACGGGCCACACAAGATGCCGGAATTCCTTTAACCGTATTACCGGCTATTGCTATGGAGATGGACCGCTTAATTGAAAACGGACGTGGCCAGGACGATTGGACTGTTATTGCAGAATCTGCTATTTCCGGCACCAGGTAGAAAACGCAATTACATCCGGTATTTTTTCAACAAGAATATATTAAGAAGGCCATCCCTATCAGCTGCTGAATGGATGGCCTTCTTAATTTTACTTTATGAAAGATATTTGACCTATCAAAATACCTGAAACTTCCTAGTATAGACTCCGCTACCCGTGCTGATCTTTACAGTATACAATCCGGGAGTCAGCCTACTGATGTCAACAGAAGTATCAGTAAGCCCCGATCCGATGGCGCGGTCGAGTACGGTTTTACCTAATATATCAGATATCGATAATTTTTGTACAGGCCAACCAGCCGGTACGGACAAGTACACTATTGTCCTGGCCGGATTGGGATATAATCGGATCAGTTGATCCTCCTTTACTGGATTCTCAATACCCACCCCTTCTACCCTAATCGCGGTTGTATAGCTATATTCGCCACAGGCATTGAACAAGGTTAACTTAACGATATAGGTGCCCGAGGCTCTATAATTATGTAGCGGTTTGAATTCTGTGCTCCGGCCACCATCACCAAAATCCCATTCTAAACGGTCGTAGTTATCCGGATCTATCATTGTAAACATAACGGCACCCACCTCTTCTTGGTGAATAGCCTCTATATTTTTAATATAGGGAGACGACAATTGCCGTACCACTGCTTTCTGTACCAGGAGACAACCATAGACAGTCAATACATCTACACGGTAACTACCCGGTTCGGTAACCAGGATAGAACCCGTAGTATCGGAAGTGCTCCATAGGAAACGGCAACCCGGATTGCCGGCTGATAAAATAAGGGTATCCCCGGCACAAAGTATTTGTTCCGTTTTCAATGTTGCTTCGGGTAAAGGGCGCATTTCAACTTCTGTTTTACTAACAATAGCACAACCGTCAGCACTGGTTATACGAACACTATAAATTCCTCCTTCGCTTGCTTTAATTGCCTGCGCCGTCTGGTTGCCATTTTCCCATAAAAATGTACAACCCAGGTTACCCGCATCCAGGTCAATGGTATCTCCCTCACACAAATCAATTTGAGCTGCTAGCTGATTTACAGGTTGTAAACCCGAACGCACCTGTATGGTATCGGTTCCCCAACAACCATTAGACCGGGTTACTTTTACCCAGTACGATCCGGCCGCTGTTACGGGCAGGTCGGGCGTGGCGGCTCCATTGCTCCACAAATATGTAGCATTAGCTACGCCGGATTTTAAATTCAAGGTCTGGCCGTCACAAATAGGAGTATCCTTGCCTAAATAAACATCAAATGGTGAGGTCTTCACTTCGATAGGAGTAGCAATCCCCTGTCCTCCCTGGGAGCAGGAAACCACACAACGGAACTCCATATTCTTCAATAATGGGTCACTAACCTGGCGAGGACTGTTCGTACCAAAATTGACCCAAGTTCCTAGATTATTATATTGCCACTGGTAAGAAAGCCCGTAGGTTTCCGGGAGGCTATCCAGACTTAACTCGGCAGTGTTGCCACAAACGACGGTATTAGAATTGGCCGTAGTTACGAAATTAGTTAAAATGCTGCTGCTGCATAAAGGAGCGGAAAAATTAATTCCCATATTCAATAGTCCGGGATCATCCCCACCTTGCGCACTGGACGGATTCTCTGCCCATAATTTGCGACCGTTTTGGCGTATACCTGTATAGCAGGCGGGCCCTGCGCCGTTAAGCGCGTTAGTAAAGGTATCAAATGCAATTTCAACAACAAGTGACTTTGTGTTGTCATAAGTAAACTTATTTGTTAAGGGTACTACGAACCAGTCACCAGCTACTCCAGCCGGAATCTCGTAGTTATTCTCCTTTAATACAGTAGTCAGGTTAGTATAAAAAGCACCGGAAGGGAATTGAGTATCCTCCACCTGCCCCATACGTATTTCTATGTTCTTATATTTCGTAATTGCTCCCACGCCCGAATTACTACCATACATAAAATACAATTCAGCAATAAACCCGCTGGGTATATCCGGCTTAAAATCTGCTGGCGTATACAACATTTGTACTTTACGACAAATCCCACTGCCCCAGCCATAGGTAACATTCATAGCAGGGGACCTATTGCGCGTATAATCAGGCTGCTGCCCCCAAGCCGATTGATCGCCGGCCCAAACCAATAAAAAAAGGACAATAAAAAAACCAAACAAGGTATTGCTTTGCCTCATAAGACACACTCTTAAAAAAACTACAAAAATAACCAATTAATCCGCAATTCTCTTCTCTATTCAGGGGTCCAATGGCTGTCTTTCATTTGTATTTCCAGCACAACCAATAACATTGCTCTTTAACCTGTATCTTTGAAGCAGCAAACAATACACATACTTACATACATGAAGAAGATATTAGTTACCGGCGGTTGCGGTTATATTGGCAGTCATACTATAGTGGACCTGGTGCAGAACCGATATAAAGTAATCTCGATCGATAACCTGTCCAGGGGATTTGAGCAGACCCTTAACGGCGTTGGTATGATCCTGGGGCAGCAGGTTAAGAACTATAAAGTGGACATTTGTAATTTGGAAGATGTGCGGGCTATATTTGAAGAAAATAAGGATATTGAGGGAATTATACATTTTGCCGCCTATAAATCGGTTCCAGAGTCGGTAAGCAGGCCCCTTGAATATTATCGTAATAATATAACTTCACTTTTAAATATATTACAATGTGCGCGGGAGTTTGCGGTGCCTAATTTCGTTTTTTCGTCTTCCTGCTCTGTTTACGGTAACTCGGAAGTTCTTCCTGTTACAGAACATACACCGTTAGCCAAAGCGGTATCGCCCTATGCCAGTACCAAGCAAATGGGCGAGGAAATATGTCAGGATTTCAGCCGTGCATGTGAAGGTTTTCGGGCTATATCACTCCGGTACTTCAATCCGGTCGGGGCCCATATCAGCGCCCTCATTGGCGAAATGAACGAAACGCCGGAAAACCTGGTGCCAGTTATCACGCAAACCGCTATTGGTAAGCGCCCTGCCATGACGGTATTTGGAGAAGATTATGCCACCCGGGACGGATCATGCATAAGAGATTACATTCATGTGATGGACATTGCTCATGCGCACACAAAAGCCATGCAGCAATTAATAGCCGGCGAATTGGAAGAACGCTATGACGTTTTCAATCTGGGAACGGGTTGTGGTATAAGCGTACTGGAGCTGATTAAAACCTTCGAACAGGTTTCGGGTGTTAAGCTGAACTATAAAATAGGCTCCAGGCGGCCGGGAGATGTTGAAGCAGTTTACGCAGACAATACCAAGGCGAAAGAACTGCTGAAATGGCAACCCGAATATACCGTGGAAATGATGATGGAAACGGCCTGGAAGTGGGAACAGGAATTAGCAAAAACTGCTAAGAAATTACTTTTAAACTAATGCAAGAAACAAATAAATATCAAATGGTTATACTTTTTGATGGTGTTTGTATTTTTTGCAGTGCAGCCGTACAATTCATCATCCGGAATGACCCTGCCCGGTATTTTCATTTTGCTGCATTACAATCGGAAAAAGGTAAGGCCTTATTAAGTAAATTGAACATACAAGTAGATCCCCTGGCACCAGCTGAAATGGTATTGATAGCGCAAGATCGTGCCTGGTTGGGTTCGGAAGCAGTGCTGCAAATAGTGAGAAAAATGCGTATGCCCTATCCTTTATTATATCCCGTCCTCCGGCTAATGCCTCCTTTCTTGCGTAAAGGCCTTTACAACCTTATTGCCCGGAACCGACACAAGCTAAAGCAGGAAATAAGTTGCCAACTTCCGGATGAGCAGACAGCCAGCCGGTTTTTATAACAGGCATTGTGTAATTGACGGTAAAAGGTATATAAACACGATAAACTATAATTTTATTAAATAAAGCATTGCAAATGAATCATTATCATTCATATATGATAATATAAAAAAATCGCATTATTTGATAGGTTTAACCAATGAAGATATTCACAGCTGAACAAATTAAGGCCTGCGATGCCTACACCATCCAACAACAGGGCATTACTTCATTTGATCTTATGGAGCGCGCCGCTACCGCCTGTCTTCACTGGATAATGAAGCAATACCCTCGGGAAAGGCCAATAGTTACCTTATGTGGAATGGGCAATAACGGCGGTGATGGCCTGGCGCTTACACGTCTGCTGTTGCAGGAAGGCTTTTCGGCCAAAGCAATAATATTGCGCCATACCGATCATTTTTCGCCGGATACAGCTCAAAATTTCACTTTATTATATCAGCTAGCCCCCGAACATGTCCGGATATTAGACCCCGGCATGTTTGTTACGGAACTTCCTGCTGACATGCTTATTATAGATGCCCTACTGGGAACAGGATTAAATAAACCATTAGAAGGATGGACACAAGAGTTTGTATACCAAATAAATAATCTGAACAACGAGGTTATAGCAATTGATATACCTTCGGGCTTGCCGGCTGACAATTTGCCGGCCGTAAGTGCGCTTACTATCCAGGCAGATCACACTTTAAGCTTTCAATTTTATAAGCGCAGCTTCCTGCATAAAGAAGCACAGGCCAGCACGGGGATGGTTCATATTATAGATATCCAGTTAAGCCCGAGCTATACCGAAAATGCAATTACAAATTTCCAAACTGCTGATTTACAATTAATAAGTAAAATATATAGAAAGCGAAATTCCTTTTCACATAAAGGTAACTACGGTGATGCCATGTTAGTGGGCGGCAGTTATGGCAAAATAGGAGCTATAGCATTAGCTACCGGGGCCGCATTGAAAAGCGGTAGTGGAAGGGTTATTGCGCAGGCTCCTGAATGCGGTTACCTACCTCTGCAAATATTGTATCCGGAGGCAATGTTTCTGCAAAACGGAAAGAATTTCATGGAGCAAACTGTATTACCGGAATACCTCAATACAGTCATGGGAATGGGCCCAGGCATGGGCACAGCCGCAGAAACAGAACGTGTATTTCTCCAATTTCTGGAACAATACAAGAAAAGCCTGGTATTGGATGCAGATGCGTTGAACCTGCTGGCAAAAAACAGGAATGCCCTGCATCATTTACCTCCAGCTTCGGTATTGACGCCACATCCTAAAGAACTGGAGCGACTTTTTGGCCAAAGCGAGAATAGTATGCAACAAACGGAACTGGCCCGGGCCAAAGCGATGAAGTATAATGTGTACATCGTATTAAAAGGTCACCATACTGCTATTTTAGGACCTTCGGGCGAGTGTTGGTATAATACTACCGGCAACCCTGGTATGGCTACCGGCGGTAGCGGCGATGTACTCACGGGTATAATAACGGGCTTAATGGCCCAAGGCTATACTTCGAAAGATGCCGCCCTTCTCGGCGTGTATCTTCACGGTTTAGCCGCTGATATAGCTAGTAAGGAATTGTCTGAGGAAGCGTTAACCGCTAAAGACATCATTCATTACCTTAGTAAAGCGTTTTTGACGATTAGCAGTGCCATGTAAAAGAGAAGCTTGGCTACTATTCCACTACTACAATTCCTACAAATAACTACATTTGCCGAATGGGTTTTATACTTAGCGAAGTAATCACCAAAAAAGATATAGAACATTTTTTACATTTACCGATAACTATATACCGGGACGATCCCAATTGGATCAGGCCGCTAAATAAGGATGTAGAAGCAGTTTTCAACCCGGCCACCAATAAATTTTTTAAACAGGGAATCTGTAAGAGATGGTTGTTGTTACAGGATGAAAAGATCGTCGGAAGAATTGCTGCTTTCGTTAACAGAAAATATAAGCAACAGCAACCAACCGGAGGGATCGGCTTCTTTGAATGTATTAATAACCAGGAAGCAGCCAACTATATGCTGGACCACTGCAAGAACTGGCTGGCAGAGCAAGGTATGGAGGCCATGGATGGTCCGATCAATTTTGGTGAGCGCGACAGATGGTGGGGATTATTGGTAAAAGGCTATACTCCTCCCCTGTATTGCATGAACTACAATCCCCCCTATTACAAGGATCTTTTTGAAAACTATGGATTCCAGGTGTATTTTAACCAGGAGTGTTACGGTATGAAGGTCGTGTACGAATTTCAGGATAAGTTCTATGTCCGCCATGAAGAACTCTCACGCAATAAGGCTTTACATGCAGAACCTATCGAGAAGAAGAACCTGGAAAAATACGCAAAAGATTTCACATATGTTTATAATAAGGCCTGGGCCAGCCATGGCGAAGGTAAAACACTGGATGAACGGCAGGCTATTAAGTTATTTAAGTCTATGAAGCCGGTAATGGACGAGCGCCTAAACTGGTTCATTTATCATAATAATGAACCGGTAGCCTGCTGGATTAATCTGCCCGATCTGAACCAGTATTTCAAACATTTAGATGGTAAATTCGGATTGTTGCAGAAATTAAAATTTCTCTGGCTGAAGAAATTTGGCACTTGTCAGCGGTTTGTAGGTATTGTTTTCGGTGTCATTCCTGAATGGCAAGGCAAAGGAATGGACGCCTATATGATATTGGAAGGTTCGAAGATCATTTGCTTTCAGACACCATATAAAGACTATGAAATGCAGTGGATCGGCGATTTCAATCCGAAAATGATTAATGTAGCCGAAAACCTGGGCGCTGAGGTTACGCGCCGCTTAAGCACATACCGCTATCTTTTTGACCCGACAAAGGAATTTAAACGGCACCCGATCTTATAGACAATTGATTAATAATATATCCTGATATATTGAAGTTAAAATGACAAAAAAAACGTATTTACTCGGATTATTTCTTTTTGCACAAATTTGCGCTGGCAACGCATGGTCTCAGGAAAATACTTCCGACGTACGCCGTATGCAGGAAAGCGCGCACAGTTATCTGGGGCGGGGCGATTATGCCAACGCGATCATGATGTATAGCCAGGCTATCAGGCAGGCGCCCGGCGATGTTGCCCTCCGCCGCGACTTGGCTTATGCTTATTTGTTATCGGGCGATGCCAAAAAAGCCAAGGAGGTCATTGATCCCGTTGTGAATTCTGAACTGGCCGATGAGCCGACTTTCCAGGTTGCCTCCGCCGTTGAAAATGCATTGGGCAATACCAGTAAGGCCAAAAGGATCATTAATAAAGGGATCAGCCAATACCCCAATTCCGGCCTGCTTTATAATAGCAAGGGCAATATCCTTACAGCTGATAAAAACAGCAAAGCTGCTTTGGAAGCTTACAATCAGGGTATCAAAGCCGATCCCTCTTATCCGGTGAACTATTATAACGCCGCCAAGAATTATTTCCAGAATAATGACCCCGTCTGGGCTTTGCTCTACGGCGAGATTTACCTTAACCTGGAGCCCTATGCGCAACGAACTATCGAGGTCAAAAAGCTAATGGTCGACGCCTACCGGATGCTCTTTTCTCCGGGAAAGGATGAGCGCCTGCCCACATTTCAATCGTCAAACAACATGGAGGACGGCAATATAAGCTTCAGTCATATTTACAGGAAATTGATGTTGCAGGCGGCTCCCGCCATAAGCGAGGGCCTGAGCACGGAAAACCTGATTATGTTGCGCACGCGTTTTATGTTGCATTATACAAAGGATTATGCGATCAATTATCCTTTTACGCTGCTAACGTATTTAGATAAAATGTTGCATGAGGGCGTATTCGATGCTTATAATCAATGGTTGTTCGGTGCTATTGATAATTCGCAGGAATTTACAGCCTGGGTAAAGAACAACAATAAGGTATACAGTGATTTCGAATCCTGGCGCAAACGCAATCCACTGCAACCAGCAGGATATGATCCTAAGCCCGGAAAGTAGAAATTACCGATAAAAAAATTAATTTTGCCTTTTTCACAACAACTTGCATGGAAGACTTAAAAATTGCCTTGAAGCAACAGATCATTGAATCGCTGAATTTACAGGGGATGATGCCCGCGGATATCGACGACGAAGCCCCTCTATTCGGTGATGGACTTGGACTGGACAGTATTGATTCGCTTGAATTAATGGTTTTACTCGAAAGAAACTACGGTATTAAAATAGAGGATGCGCGCGAAGGCAGGAATATCTTGTCCTCGGTGCAGTCTATGGCCGAATATATTCAGGCACACCGGAAGTTCTGATGTCCCTGCCTGGTGATAATGAGCAAATGAATTTATCAGTCATTTGCTCATTCTTTTTATACGTTTAATAATCGTCAGCAACTACTATGGTTGTCGTTACCGGAATGGGAATCGTTACCAGCTTAGGTAACACTGTTCATGAACATAAAGATGCCCTCTTGTCGCAAAAACAAGTACTGGGCCCGCCCGGTATTCTGCAAACCGTTCACCGGAACGATACGGTAGCCGGGGAAATTAAGATCACGAATGAACAATTGATGCAACAATTGAACATCCGTGCGAAGGGGGTGAGCCGTACTACCCTGCTGGGCATTTATGCTATGAACGAGGCGCTCGCCGGGCTGGCAATCCATAAAAATACGGACAAGGAAATTGCATTCATTAATGCCACAACTGTTGGTGGCATGAGTGATGTAGAGAATCTATACTTCGAAATGATCCATCCGCAACCCGGCGGTGCATATCTTGATTATATTGATTCGCTCGACTGCGCCGATTGTACGCATGGCATCGCCTCGCATTTTGGCTTAAGGGGCTTTATGACCACCATCAGCACGGCCTGTTCATCTTCTGCCAATGCTATACAAATGGGCGCCAGAATGATTGCTAGCGGCGAAACAGATATCGCCATATGTGGTGGCACGGATTCCTTAACACGTTTTACCTTAAATGGTTTTAATGCGCTTAAAAATGTAGATAAACAACCATGCCGGCCCTTTGACCATAACCGGCGGGGACTGAACCTGGGCGAAGGCGCTGCCTACCTGGTGTTGGAGTCGCTGGAAAGCGCCCGGGCCAGAAAGGCAGAAATTATAGCTGGCCTTGCTGGGTACGGCAATACCAACGAAGCCTATCATCCTACAGCGCCGGCTCCCGATGGTGCGGGCGCACGGCGCACTATGGAAGAGGCGATCTTCATGGCCGGCATTAAACCGGCCGATATAAGTTATATAAACGCCCATGGTACAGCAACACTGGGCAATGACCTTTCTGAAGGTAATGCCATTCAATCGCTGTTTGGAATAAAGAATCATCCGCCCTTTAGTTCAACCAAAGCTTTTACGGGCCATACCTTAGCCGCAGCCGGAGCGGTAGAAGCTATTTTGTGCTGCCTGGCTATAAAATATTCTTTTATTCCCCCTAACCTGCGTTACGAAACCAGGATGCAGGAGCTTCATATTGAACCGCAATCTCAGTTATTGCTGAATAGGCCTGTACAGTATGCACTCTCCAACTCCTTTGGTTTTGGTGGGAATAATGCATCACTCCTTTTTCAAAAGATGTAATAGCATTTCAACCTGATGCCGTTATAAGACCGCTAAAACAAAGACAGTTTTGGCTCTTTTGTTTTTTCTCATAAACTTTACCAAAAAGAACCATTGAAAGACATTATTATTATCGGTGGCGGACCTATCGGGCTCAATTGCGCCATCGAAGCGCAAAAGAAAAGCCTGGATTACCTCGTCCTGGAAAAAGGTGCCCTGGTGAATAGTATTTACAACTATCCACTGCAAATGACTTTCTTTTCCACCGCCGAACGTCTCGAAATCGGTGATATACCATTTCCCTGCACCAGTCCTAAACCAGGCAGGAAAGAAGCCCTGGAATATTACCGTAGGGTTACCCAACATTTTGGCATTGCCATAAAGCTGTATGAGGAAGTCGCCTGTATAGAGCAGGCTGAACACGGGCTATTCAAAATAACTACTAACAAGGCTACCTATAATTGCAAACAGGTGATTATTGCTACTGGTTTTTACGACATCCCCAGCTTGTTGCAAGTACCCGGCGAAGAATTAAGCAAGGTTCATCATTACTATAAAGAACCGCATCCTTACGCTTTTCAGAAAGTTATTGTTGTAGGCGCCAGCAATTCGTCGGTAGATGCGGCATTGGAAACCTGGCGAAAGGGAGCCGAGGTAACTATGGTGGTCCGCGGTGGCCAGATCGGCGAAAGGGTTAAATACTGGGCACGGCCCGACATAGAGAACAGGATTGCTGAAGGAAGTATTAAAGCACTGTTTAACAGCTCAATACAAGAAATCCGCTTGGAAGAAGTCGATATACTACATTCTGAGGGCCTCCTAACGTTAAAGAACGATTATGTGCTCGCCCTCACCGGCTATCAACCAGACTTTTCGTTTTTAAAGGCGATT
>JBEBWN010000095.1:0-11731 GCA_040392235.1 Taibaiella helva
CTATGGCAACGTTCCTGGTAGGCGCAATAGTGCTGCATCGTTTTTAATACCGACTCTGACATCTTCTTACGGTTTTATATTACTGCCTGCTTTAGATTATTGTTCTGAATAGTTGCCGGTATGGCTACAAAAAATGCCATGCACTAAGCTATGGCATTTTGGGAATATTGTCTTAATATCTTGTTATGTTATCGGGGTCGCGTGTAGCGTTATAGAAGTTATCTTAACCGGTCAAGCGACTTTACCAGTTTTTCGTCCTTCCGTATTCCACCTTTCGCCAGGAATAAAAGTATTATAACAGCTAATGGAATAAAGGTACTGATCCAGTAGTAGCCGGGGATGTTCTGATAGGCCGGCAGTTCCGTTACATTATTTATGCGCACAAATAACCAGGCTTGCAGACCTATGCATAATAATATATTGAGCCAGGTGAGGCTTATTTGTTGTTTCCTGTTTTTAAAACGAACAAGCGTTACAATGCTGAGTATAATACTGAATGCAGACAATACTATGCCGAGAAAATCATTGCCGATTGTTATAGGTAGCGCACTGCTGCCACTGAATTGGTAGGTCGGGAAATAAAAAATAAGCATCATCAGTACCGCTGCAAGGAACAGCCATAGTGTTTGAATACGTTGTATCATAGTTATTGTGAATTTGCTGGGTCAACTTTTTATTTTGTACAATACTGATTTCTGAAGGTCTTCCGCTTGCTGTCGTCAGGATATAACTTTCTCATTTATATAATTCCACAACACTTCCGGTATGTGAATACCATCATCCTGCTGGTTATTTTCCAGGATGCAGGCCAGAATTCTGGGTAAGGCCAAAGAACTTCCATTTAAGGAATGCGCCAGGTTGGTCTTCCCCGTGTCGTCTTTGTAGCGGATTTTCATTCTATTGCTTTGGAACGATTCAAAATTAGATACGGAACTGACTTCTAACCATTTTTGCTGTGCCGTACTATACACTTCGAAATCGTAGGTGATAGCGGATGCAAACCCCATATCTCCTCCACAGAGGCGTAATATACGGTAGGGTAACCCGAGTGACCGGATCAGCTCTTCGACATGCTTTACCATCTCATCGAGGGTATCGTGCGATTTATCGGCATGTGTTATCTGAACCAACTCTACTTTGTCGAATTGGTGTAACCGGTTCAGACCGCGTACATCCTTTCCGTAAGAGCCGGCTTCGCGGCGAAAGCAGGGAGTGTAGCCCGTCATTTTAATGGGCAAGGCTTCTTCTTTTAAGATCGTGTCCCGGTAAATATTGGTTAAGGGCACTTCAGATGTGGGGATCAGGAAAAACTGGTCTTCGGTAACGTGATACATTTGGCCTTCTTTATCGGGCAATTGTCCGGTACCGTATGCACTTTGTTCATTGACGAGGTGGGGAACCTGGTATTCCGTATAGCCGGCGCGCGTATTGAAATCCAGGAAATACTGGATCAATGCGCGTTGCAGCCTGGCGCCCTTATTGATATATACGGGGAACCCGCTACCGGTAATTTTGTTACCCAACTCGAAATCGATAAGATTATAGTCTTTGGCCAGGTCCCAGTGTGGACGTGCCGATTCAGGCAGAACCGGTATAGTACCGCCGGTCCTTACCTCTATATTGTCTTCATGCGATTTTCCGACCGGCACTGACTCGTGAGGCAAATTGGGTAATTTTATTAAAGTATCATGCAGTTCCTGTTCCAGGTTGGATAACCGTTGGCTTAATATTTTGCTTTCTTCTTTTTGTTGCGCTACTTCCGCTTTCTTTGCTTCTGCTTCTTCCTTTTGTCCCGACGCGATCAGTTGACCTATGCTTTTGGCGTTTGCATTGGCATACGCAGCTAGCTGCTCGCTTTGCTGCTGAATTTCTCTTTTCTGCTCATCTAAGGCTACGATTTCATCAACAAGGTTTAATTCCTGGAAATTTTTCTTTTTTAAGCCTTCTATTATACGCTCTTTATCCTGCCGGAATAGTTGGATTTGTAACATGCAAATATGGTATATTGAATATTCGTTATCTGCAAAAATAGTAAATCCTTTCGGGTATTACCCTCAATTCCTTACTGCCGTACATCAATAGCATCTCTTAAAGCATTGCCTGCTATATTAAAAGCCAGAACCAGCAGCATGATAGCCAGGCCGGGTATAAGAGCAGGAAGCGGATTGCCGGCGATCAGGAAGTTATAATGCTCTTTAACCATGAGCCCCCATGATGGGGTAGGAGGCTGTACGCCAACGCCCAGGAAACTCAGCCCCGCTTCAATTAAAATAGCTGTTGCGAAGTTTGCAGCGGCTATAACCATTACAGGCCCGGCAATATTGGGTAAAATATGACGGAATATTATCCGGCTGTCCCTATATCCCAGCGCTTTTGCAGCTGTGATAAAGTCCATTTCTTTCAGTTGCATTACCTGCCCCCGGATCAATCTTGCGGCGCTTACCCAAGAGGTAAGGCCTATAGCTACAAAAATTTCCCAGAATCCCTTCCCTATAGTCAGCGTAATAGCAAAAACCAGGAGTAGGGTTGGAATTGACCACAATATATTGATCAGCCACATGATGGCCCCATCCACCCAGCCGCCGTACCACCCAGCAACAGAGCCCAGCAGTATACCAATGCTTAAAGACAAAATCACAGACACGATGCCGACCGCTATACTGATCCTGGCTCCAATGATCAGGCGCGACAAAATATCGCGTCCGTACCGGTCCGTTCCCAATATAAAGGTCTTTTGACTGATCCGGTTTTGCGCTACCCATGTTGCAGGATCGATTGTGTGTGGAGGAATGCGTAGCGATGCGAAAGCGTACCTCAGTGTATCTTCCAGCTGGTCGTCAATATAATGACGGACAATAATGCTGTCGTTGCTAACCAGGTATCCGTTAATGGGAATAGGAAAAAAAGGAGACGCTGTGCCCGTCATCTGGCTGTTGAGCCAGGATTTAACCGCCGGCGGACGATGTTTGGGTACCAGCAAAAATGTTTGATTGTAGCCCCTGGGCCGGGCGCTGAGCTCGACAATCATATTGTTCGCGTCCGGGGTATCATCAGGCGCGAGAGGATACGCCAACACCGCTACAGTAACAACAAAAATAATAAATGCGATAGCTACGGCAGCAGGCCTGCTGCGTAGCAGACGTCTATATATGGATATATCGTTGTTCAAGGCGACTCTTTAAAGATGCAAATTTAGATACCCGGGCATCGGGTAGGAATCATTTTTCAGGGTCAAAATAGTCATTTGCAGGGAAAAGGAAGCATGTTGCGAGGACAAATTTTTTTCTATCCTGCTTAGAAAAAGTGTTTTACTTTTAATCATGTAGTACAATCCGGCTTGCAAAGCCAGGGCATTGCGGAATTTTTTAGTCTATTTTACGTTTGGGATGTGTAAAATGTGTGCCGGCTTACCCCTTGCCGGAGCTGAAGAAGGTCGTTGATACCATCGGGAAATATTTTGTCTGGCAGCAGGAGACGGAACAATGCAGGATTTGATATAAAAACAGAAAACCTCACAGCTTTTCAACTGCGAGGTTTCCGTCATCTAAACACAACCCAAAAGCCCCCTTTCCTAATTTGCTATTTTTTCGCGGATAAGCGGACAACTCTCGTTTAATTATAAAAACGCAAAAGGATAAGGATATATTGTACGCGATATTATTTTTTTATTTAAGCTTAAGCGTTTTTTCAGCCTGGTTCCCGGGAAAAAAATTAGTAACCCGAATCGTCGTTCAGACCATAATAGTATATTCCTTTTCTGCCGGGGTAAATCCCGCCAATTTGTAGCCCACCGGAAGATTGGGTGACGATATTCTGAAAATCATTTACATTTTGCACCTTTTCGTCGTTGGCGCTGATGATAACAAAGCCTTTTTGAATATTGGCGCGGTTGGCGGCCGATTCCCGGGAGACATTGGCGACTACAACGCCGCCTTTAATGCCGAATTGCTGCATTTCCTGTTGAGTGAGGTTACGCAAGGTAGCGCCAGAGAATGCAAGCGAACTGTTTCCTTTAGCCAGGGCGGTAGCGCCGGAAAGATCCTTCAACTCGACCATTACATTACCGGGATTGCCCTTACGGATATACCCCACGCTTATTTTGTCGCCAGGGTGAAAGCGGGCCACTTGTTCCATCAGTTCGGGTACACGGTTCACTACCACGCCATTAATCATAGTAATAAAATCGCCTTTACGCAATCCGGCAGCCTCAGCTCCGCTTCCGGGCATTACTTTATCTACAAAAACCCCTTTTGCATTTCGGAAATCGCCGCTGCTGAGGCCCAATTGTTCGGCCATTTGCTCGTTCATCTTATTCAGATCCCGCAACTGCGCGCCCAGATAGCCTCTTTGTACAGAACCATATTTAATAATGTCTGAAGCAACTTTTTGAGCCAGATTGGAAGGAATGGCGTAGGAATAACCGGCATAGCTTCCCGTTGGTGAAGCAATTGCAGCATTAATGCCCACCAGCTGTCCTTGTACGTTAACCAGGGCGCCGCCGCTATTGCCAGGGTTAACGGCTGCATCAGTCTGGATATAAGATTCAACGGCGCCTGCATTTATTTTTCTTTCGGTCAGACCAATAGACCTGCCCTTAGCGCTGACAATTCCCGCAGTAACCGTGGCTTCCAGGTTTAATGGATAACCTACCGCCAAAACCCATTGTCCCAGTTTTACATTGTCAGAATTGCCCAGTTCCATATAAGGCAGATTGTCGCCGTCAATTTTCAGCACAGCGATATCGGTCGACGGATCGGCCCCGATTACTTTGGCTATTTCCGTGCTCCTGTCGTTGAAGGTGACCTGCACCATATCAGCACCCTGCACTACGTGATTATTGGTAACGATATAGCCATCTTGGGAAATAATAACGCCTGATCCGGATCCCATCTGGTCGGGCATTTGATAGCGTTGTGGTCCCCAGAAGCCAAAAGGATCCTGGGCTATTACTGTTTTTCCCTGTGTCAGGGTTTTCACATGTACTACGGATCGTACGGATGATTCTGCTGCTGGCGAAAAATCTACCGGTTGGGTTGCGGTTATACCGGTGTTGGCTACATAGTGTACCGGTGTCCGGGCCTCGTTGGAAAGGAATATTTTTTTATCAGTAAGCTTATCAATCCCCCATATTGTTAAAAGGGATGTAACAGCAGCGGTAACAATTACCGGGATGATTGTTTTCTTCATAGTTCTGCTCTGTTGTTGTAATTAGAAATTAGATAATAATTGTAACGTAGAGTTTCACCATAAATTTTTTTGTACGGTACTTTAACCTTTTTTTATACTTCTCAAAAATACAACTGTTCGATAACGCTCGTGGTTAAAGATTTGTTTTTTTACTTCTTTTAAGAATTGCCAGGGATGCGATTGGGTAATGCCGCAGGGTAGGGTGTACAAAACTGCGTTCCAGAAAATGATGTGCGCTTAAGGAAAAGGAAGGGCTTTAATATGGACAACCGCAGATGAAACCTTCGGCTATAGCAATAGGTACACAACCGGGAAAGGGTTGAATACACACTTAAAAGGGGGGCGAAACTTTGTACGCCTTAGCCGCAGGGGCGCGTGGTCAAGTCCATACAGGTGGTAAATGAAGGGCTACCGCCCGTCACGAAGTAGTTGAACGCTTATCTTTCGACTTTTTGTGCCACATCAGTGTTTTTGCAGTAAATCAGAAAGAAACTGCATAGTGTCCACGCCATCGGCATAATCGCTCAGTTGTGGATACTGGTTGTCTCCAAAGGCTTTTACCCTTACCGGATCTGTTCCGTAAATGTCTATAAGAGCGTTGCGCATGCTAATGCATTGTATCTGGTCGTTTTCTTTTAGTTGGCTGTAAATCGTTGCTACATCATCATAATAGGCATAATGCAGTAGGCTGATAGGGGCGTAAATTCGATCTGAAGATACCAGTAATACACTGCCATTCGTCATATACGGCACATTATTGAGTAGCAGCAGAGCTAATTGGAAATCATAGTTATTTTTATATTTGTTGTGGTCGATATGGTGCAGGTATTTATTGAAAGCAGGTAAAAAATGCTCAAAAGAGTAATCACGAGGTACCCATATCTGCGTGGTGTTGCGACAGCCCAAGCCAAAATAGGTGCATACGTCATCGGCGAGCGCCTCGAGGTCGGAGGATGTTTCCTGCCCATCCAGTATGGCAACAGAACTGCGGTTCTTTCGTATGATATGTGGATATTTTTGAAAGTATTGTTCAAAATACCGGGCCGAGTTATTACTTCCCGTGGCAATATAAGCATCGCAGCTCCTGAGCATATCACTTACTGTAACCTGTTGTTTAAACCCACTGTCCCAATTGCCTAACTGATGGAGAATATGCTCCCATAGTATGGTATCTTTTGAGGATAGCTTTAACTTAAGGCGTGCTCCCGACAGATAACCGCAAAGAAAATCATGGAAACCCACAAGCGGTATATTCCCGGCCATAACGATGCCAATCAGGGGACTGTCTGTATTGAGGCCCTGGGTAATGATAGGAGGGTAACGGTTTATCCAGTTTTGGAGTTTGTCTTCGCGAAGAAAAGCCCCGGCAATAGCTTGTGCAGCTAAATGTATAAAAGCCGGAGTAAACCAGCCGTTCTGTCTTTCTGCATGAGCAACAGTTTCGATCCACTCCACTTGATTGCTTTCCAGGTATTTGCCCAGGCGGACCATTAACGCTATTCTTTCTTGTAAGGCAGTCATAAGTTATTGGATTTTCTGATCGCGAAATTGTAATTTTGCGTCCGGATAACCAATTTTAATTGTAAAATAATCACTAGGTTTGTGCCTCAGGGAAAGATTTTGCCATTGCGCAAAGTTTTGTGATTGTAAATTTATTAGATAAGGATATGGCTATAAAAATAACTGATGAATGTATTAACTGTGGTGCCTGCGAACCGGAATGTCCTAACAATGCTATTTACGAAGGGGGAGTAGAGTGGAAATTGGCTGATGGAACAACGGTAAAAGGCGAATATACGCTGATGGATGGTTCTACCACAACGGCAACAGCGCCGCATGATCCTATTGCTGTGGATGTATATTATATCTCGCCGGATAAATGTACCGAATGCCAGGGTTTTCATGAAGAGCCGCAATGCGCTGCGGTGTGCCCGGTAGATTGTTGTGTGCCGGATGAAATGTACCAGGAAACAGTAGACGAATTGCTGGACAAACAGGCCAAGTTGCACGCATAAATTAACTTTTGTTGAGTAAAAAGGGGTGATAGATACTATCATCCCTTTTTTTATGCCATAAAGTATTGTTTGCCTAAAGATGGCGTGTCAGTGTTTCGATGAGATTAATAAGTTCCTGCCAGGTTTGTCGGGGCTGTTTTATGAGCAAATATAATAGTCGGGGGAGCAGGGGGAGGAACTCCAACACCAGGATAAATATAGGAATGAGCAGGTACCAGCCAATAGAATGGCGAAACCGTAATGTAATACTTTTTGTCAGATACTGAAGGGCCGTCAATACCGGTTTCCTGTAGTGATAAAAGATAAGCAGATCAAAGATCAGGTAGAAGGCTAGCCGGATCGTTAAGGCATTTGCCGTTATTCCGGGCATGATACTCATGTCAATGATCAGGATATTTACCGCAATAGGCAGGAATAAGGCAGCGCCCAGTAATACTGTGCGGTTCCATAGTAAAAGTAATGCACATAAAATTTGTGAAATGCCTATGAAATATTTGAACGGTTGCAGATCAAATACATACCAGGCAACGCGCATTACAGGGAGTTGATTTACCGGTTTGATCAATTCTTCGCTGTTCAGTCCAAATTGGTTACCGGTTAATTTAGCCCATCCGTAACGGAGAAAGGCAAAGGCTAATGTGCACCGGATTACCAGGACAAGGTAATCCATCCATTTCTTATTACTTATTGTCGGAGAATCCATTGTTAGATGCTTTTTACTTATTACTAGTGTCTTGTTAGCGTACTGTTTCGACTTATTAGTCCATAGTTAATTGCTCATCAGCCTATTGTCATTTTTTGGTTTTGCCTTTTCACCTTTGCCTTTACACTAGGTACATTCTGGAGATACCACAGGGTAATCCTCGTCACAAATTAAATACAAGGCAAATGATCCTGTGTCCCCCTTCCCGGGGTGTTTCGCCGATATTTTTTTCTTATACTCCGACGCTGTGTCCATGTTCTGTAAGCTTACGGCTTGCGGGATTACCTGATTAAGGATATTACACCCTGTCTAGAGTATTATGCCCAGGGTTAATGTATTATTGGTCTGTCTACACGTGATACAGAGCCCTACCCATGCAATATGGGGTCTTCCACACATAATGAGGGGGCTACCCCGGGTGATATGGGACTTCTCGCATGTAACTTGGGGCGCTCCATTAAGCTTCAGGGACTCCGACAAAGTGCGGGGATACCGGAGCGTGGACTATAATGGGCATTAAGGCGAATTAACTTTATTCTCCCAAGCATTGATGATACTTTAATGCGACGTCAAGGTACTAAGTAGGGTCTGCTGTTAAACTCAATTGGGTGCATCCCCCCAATGTAGTTAAAGTATCTGCTATGCGAGGTTAGGTGATCAGAAAAGATCCCAATGCTCCTTTAACTAAGGAAGGGCTTTAATATAGATAGCCGCAGGTGAACCCTGCGGCTATCTAATGTATTTTATGCTGCTGCAAGCTTTATAATCCATTTTACTGGCTTTGCGATGTTTTCGCCCTGCATTAAATTGGAGAATTTCCACAGTTACTCTGTTGAAATTCAATTGGATGTCAGTTAATCAGCAAGCCCTATTTATCATCATTATTTTGGAGCTTTTTTGCTTTGTCAACTTGACTGAACACTAGTTATATAAAAGCAAAGAGGCCAACCTTTGCGGATAGCCTCCTTGCTTTTATAACCGCGGCCTGGGAATTTCCAGCTACCGCAAGATGTATTACCGTTATATACTATTATTTAACGGCATCTGCTTTTTTCTCAGCGGCATTTTCGATGCGCTCTGCTGCTGCCTTTGCAGAGTCTTCAGTGGCGGAAATGGCTGCTTTGCTTGAGTCAGCAATGGCTTCAGCATGCTCTTCAATAGCGTCGGCTTTCATTTCTCCCGCTGCTTCTATTGAGTCGGCAAGCACTGCTGCATCGTGATCGGCAGACGAATTGCAGGCGGTAAAACCTGCGGCACAAATTAACGACAATACCCAAATTGCTTTTTTCATTGCTTTATGTTTTAGTGTTCCTTATTTATACGCATGAGTACGGAAAGTAACCCCTGGTGAGAAGAAAAAAATGTTAAAACATTATATGTCCAAACGATCGGCTCTATTTGTCATCTGTATCGTGTACAAATCTGTTCTTCTATCTTTCATAGTACGCACAGAGCCATAGTGATGTAACTCTTTTAGCAGGTTCAAATCGACATCTGCTATCAATGTCATTTCTGTATTGGGGGTGGCTTCTGCTTTGATGGCATTCATTGGGAAAGCAAAATCAGAGGGTGTAAATACAGCCGCCTGGCCGAATTGAATGTCCATGTTATTGACGCCAGGTAGGTTACCTACACACCCTGCGATAGCAACAAAGCATTCGTTCTCGATAGCCCTCGCCATAGCACAATGCCTTACTCTGATATAAGCGTTTTGGGTATCCGTCAGGTAGGGGACGAAAAGGATCTTCATACCTTGCAGGGCCAATAATCTTGGCAGTTCGGGAAACTCCACATCATAGCAGATCAGGATGCCGATTTTGCCACAATCCGTATTGATCACCTGTATTTTATCGCCGCCTTTAATGCCATAATATTTAGTTTCGTTAGGCGTAATATGGATTTTACGGTATTCGCTAACCATACCATTCCGGTGGCAGAGGTAGGAAATGTTATACAAATGCCCTTCTTCTACCAGCGGCATGCTACCGGCAATAATATTTACATTGTAGGCAATAGCAAATTCAGACAACTTTAAACGAATAGCTTCTGTCTTTTTCGCTAGCTCCCGGATAGCTTCATATTCGGTAAGGTGATTGAATTCGGCCAGCAGTGGTGTATTGAAGAACTCGGGGAATACGGCGAAATCTGATTTGTATTCGCTGAGTACATCAACAAAAAATTCTACCTGCTCGAAGAATTTATCCAGGTTGGCAAAGGGGCGCATTTGCCATTGTACCAATCCGAGCCGAATGATACTGTCACTGAGGGCGTTTTTTTTCCGGGAATAATATATGTTGTTCCATTCCAGTAAAACCGCATACTCTTTTGATTCCGTGTCTCCTTTTAAATAATTAGTTAGCACTTTTACTACATGGAAATCATTTGCCATCTGGAAGCTCAGTACCGGATCATAAATTTCTTTGGCTTTTACCCTGTCAATGTATTGTTTGGGACTGAGTGTATCGCTATACAAATGATAGTTAGGAATACGCCCTCCAACCAGGATTTCCTTTAAGTTTAAATGCTCGCACAGTTCCTTTCGTGCGTCATACAACCTTCTGGCCAGGCGCAATTGCCTGTAATCGGGGTGGACGAAAATCTCAATTCCGTATAATACATCACCATCATCGATGTGCGTATTGAATGTGTAATCGCCGGTTACTTCTTCGTAAGTATGCTCGTCGCCAAACAATTCATATTGGATAATGATGGAAAGGGCGCAAGCTGTGACCACTCCGTCGACTTCAATACAGAATTGTCCTGCCGGGAAAATATCCAAAAGCTTTCCGATATTGGCTTTGCGCCATATTCCACCCACGCCCTGGTAAGCTTCGATCATTGCAGCTTTTAATTCTTCGTAATCTCCTATCTGCAATTGTCTAACTTTTACTTCCATATATCTGGTTTTTAATGTCAACAAACCAGATGGGGAATAGTTGTCTAGCAGCTTATTAGGTTAAAAGTTAAAGCCCCAAACGAAAGCAATATGTAATGACGTATAAAAGAAGCTGCAGGCGTCAAGTACATCTGCAGCTTTAGGGATTTTTTTCGATCTATTTTATACAGGTATAATAGTCAAAATAACTTCCTCACGTACCGTCATGCCGACCAGCGTGGAGGCATCTCCCAGGCTTGGAAAAGTGGAAGTTATTTTGACCCAGTTACCAGGGCATCAAAAGTTGGCGCCGTACCAAGGTATCTGCATCTTATTGATAGCTTTTTACAATATCTTTCAATTCATTGAGCTTTAGCAGGGCTTCAACCGGGCTGAGGGTATTAATGTCAACGGTGGTTAGTTGTGTTTGTATTTTGCGCAGGTCATCGCCCAAACCGTCAAAAATGTTTAATTGAAAGTTTTGAACGGGTATCTTTTTCACTTTTTCTGTTTCGGGATGATCGGCATGTTTTTCTTCCAACAGAGCCAGTATCTCGTTGGCCCTGTCGGTTAGAGAAGTAGGCATGCCTGCCATTCGCGCCACTTGTATACCAAAGCTATGCCTGCTTCCACCCCTGGCTAGCTTTCGTAAGAAAATAACTTTATTTCCCGTTTCCTTGTGCGTGATGTGGTAGTTTTTTATCCGGCCGAGTTTGTTTTCCAGTTCATTTAGTTCGTGATAATGTGTTGCAAAAAGTGTTTTGGGTTTGTATTCGTGATTGTGTATATGTTCTACAATCGACCAGGCAATGGAAATGCCGTCATATGTGCTGGTACCTCTGCCGATCTCGTCGAGCAGGATCAGGCAGCGACTGCTCAGGTTATTGATAATGCTGGCCGTTTCATTCATTTCGACCATGAATGTGGATTCTCCGCCGCTCAGGTTATCAG
>JBEBWN010000096.1:0-11662 GCA_040392235.1 Taibaiella helva
TCCTGCTAAAATAAGCCAGGTAACGGTTAAACTGGATGGCGCTGCCTTCGATATGCCCCTCTCTTATGTAGGCGACAGCATCCTGGATGCCGCGTTACAACAGGGTGCTGACCTGCCTTACGCGTGCAAGGGAGGAGTTTGCAGCACCTGCAAAGCCAAACTTATTTCCGGCTCTGTAGATATGGAGGTCAATTATGCTCTAGAGCCGGATGAACTGGCTGCAAACTATATCCTTACCTGCCAGGCACATCCACGGTCTGAAAAAGTAGTTGTGGATTTTGATGTGTAACGCCGCGTATGGGCAACGAAACAGTTGATAAACATTAAAAACTATTCTGATGAACTATGTAATAGTAGATGACAGTGAACTGGATCGTTTAACCATTATGCATGAAGCATCTAAATACCCCTTTCTTCATAAAGTAGCCGTTTGCCGCGACGGACAAGAGGCCATAGAGCATATCCGGAAACACAAACCGGATATCGTCTTCTCCGATATTCAAATGCCTAATGCATCGGGGCTGGATATGATGCGCAAACTATGTGGCAAAATACCCATACCCATTTTCATTACTTCACATCCTGAGTTTGCACTGGAAAGCTACGAACTGGAAATATTCGACTATATATTAAAGCCTCTTAATCCGGAACGTTTTGCTAAATGTATGGCGCGCATCCAGGATTTCTTCCGGCTCAGAAAAAAAGCAATGAATATTGAAAATGCCAACGACGAACAAGGATATATCGTTGTAAAGCAAGGTTACGAAAAACACCGGTTGCATTTTAGCGACATTACTTACCTGGAGGCCATGAAGGACTATACTAAAATAAAGACCTTATCCGGGCAAAGCCTGTTGGTATTGGAAACAATAAGCAGTCTTTTACGGCAATTGCCGGCAGAACAATTTCTTAGAATTCATAGAAGCTATGCAGTTAATCAGCACAAAATCGATACCGTTACGCCACAGAAAATAACGATCATGAAAACCGAATTACCCATCGGGAAATCATATAAAACCGCAGTTGTTAGTCTTTTGTAATTTGAACAGTATCTGGCAATTTCTCAAAACAGCCGGCAGTTAATGAAAACCTATTTTACGGCTAATGCTGAAATAATACTATAGTTTTGTATAAACAAAATTCAATCTATGAGAACCGAAGACTACATCATTTTAATGCCTGCCGTACGTGTAGAACAACAGCAAGTAAAAATCAACTATGCTTCAAATGCACCGGAACATACAGTCCTTATCGAAGTAAGAGCCAATAACGGGCGGTTGATTAAAACATTCAACCAGGTAAAAAATATACAAAAGGGAGAAATATCATTTCCTACAGATGGACTAATGCCCGGTACCTATACCTGCAATATGTACCTGGACGGAAAATTGATACAAAGCAAGAAATTTTCCGTCTCCTAAATTAGAAAAAACATCTGTGCTATTGGTCGGGCTCATTAGATATACTATTCCAAGTGAAAAAAACACATTTCCTTTTTTTCCTTTTTTGCACTTTCAGCTGGCTAACCAGTCTGCATGCGCAGCACGAATTTGATGCTATTTCCGATTATGGTCGAAGGATAGAAGCAATAAAAGAGCACTGTAATATTGCCATGGGCAGCGAAGCCCGTATACCAGAAAATTTTGAAAACGGTGTCCGCTATGGATTAACTGGTTTAAAATATGCTCAACGCGACGATGCCAAGTCTCTGGCATTCTTCAACTTGGTGCTGGGTATGAGTTACTATAACCTGCTACAGTTTGACAGCTCGCTGCACTATTTCAGAATTGCTGCCGGCCTGAGCGATCAATCAGGACAAACTTATTATATAGTTTGGGCCAACAATGCCCTGCTCAGTATTTATATGCAGCAACAGCAATATAAAGAGGCCGAGCAGTACCAGCGCGTATTACAATCTATTGCCGATACAACTACCGACCGCCTGGCGCTTACAAGAGCCTGCTATGGTTTGGGAACCTATTACTTTTACCGTTCTTATTACAACACCTCCCAGGAATACCTGATGAGGGGGCTAGAAGAAGGGCAAAGGCTATTGGATACAACAAGCGACAACAGGATAAAGAAAGAATATGCCGTCAACTATTACCTGCTCTATAAGATATATTACAATACACAGCTCTACAAAAAGGGCATGGCGGCTCTGAAGAAAGGAAGCAAATACATGTCTGCATCTCCCCTGCTTCAGTTCCGCTACCTTTCCGCATTTGTAGACGCTTACACGATGGACAACGAGTACGGAAACATTGATACGGCATTAAAGTATTACCATATTCTTTCGCGGCAGCCCATTCCGGTGCAAAAAGGAATTCCCTCAGAAGTCGTGACCTCGGCCCTGAACATAGGTCAGTACTACATGAACCATTATCAACTGGCTACAGCTGCCCCTTATATTCAAAGAGGCGATTCTCTTGCCGCACTGAGCAAGTCTCCATTTCTGATCCATCAGGTACAAAATGTCCAGGGCCGCTTTGCCTATTTTTCCGGCGCTTATGATAAAGCCATTGCACTGTTGGAAGAGTCATCCAAGATCAGTAAAACAATTACCAAAGGCAACTATATTGAATGCCTCACTTACATTGCTAAATCCTATAAAGCCAAAGGGAATTTAAAGAAAGCCCTGGAATACTTTGAGCTGGTTATCGCCGAAAAAGATTCCTTTAATGCCGAAACCCTTGCCAAAAATGTAGCCGACCTGGAGATACAACATAGTACTAAAGAAAAGGAAAACGAGATCGTTTCGTTGAGTAATAAGAACAAAGTGAAAGAACTGGAGCTCAGAAGTGAAGGGCGCCTCCGGTTCTTCCTGCTCATTAGCCTGGGTATACTCTCCTTAATATTGATATTGATCTATCGTTTTTATCGCAATAAAGAGAAGCTGAATAAAATTCTCAACGATCGTAATAAAGAGCTCGATACGCTGAATGCACGCCTGGCGACAGCAAATGACACTAAGACTAAATTATTTGGCATTTTCAGCCATGATCTTCGTTCTCCGATTAGCAGGATTGCACAGTTTCTCCGATTACAAAAAGAAAACCCCGGTCTGTTCAGCGAAAGCGCCCGTAGCGAATACCATGAGCAATTCACCGTGGCCACTGCGCATCTACTCGACACTATGGAAGATCTTTTACTCTGGAGCAAAAGCCAGATGCAAAATTTCAACCCGGAATGTAGTTATGTCAACTGCCATTCACTTGTAAGCAAGGAATCCGGTCTGTTACGCAGTCAGCTGGAAGAACGGGGGCTCAGCATTCAAAACCACCTGCCGGTCTCCTATACAATGCTGTCTGACGAAAATTTTATCAGTATTATACTGCGTAATCTCCTTCAAAATGCTGTAAAGTACAGTAAAGAACATTCCACTGTAGAAGTTACCGCTGATAATAGCGCGCTTATTATCAGCAACGATCCTATTGCCGGTACCGACGCAGCGCTATTGAATAAACTGCTCAAAAATAACGGAGTCAGTAGCCAGCATTTTGGGCTGGGACTGCATATAGTAAACGATCTGGCAGAAAAAATAAACGTTGATATCCGTTTCGAAGATGAAAACGGGCGTATAAAATCCTATATAATATGGGCGGCTAATCCGGCTTAACTCTTCATTTTGCAGATCAAATAAAGATCTTCGCCCAGTGACAAATACCCATATTCATAACTGTAATAGTAAACCTGTCCTTTGACATTGGTGTATTGCTGGGTATGGTAGGTAAAATTAAAGCCCAACTCCAGCAATTTGGTTTTGGAAATCCGCCTGGTTTCCAGTTCTGCCGGTAATAGTTCCTCCAGCACACGGCGGTTTTTGCGCAAAATGTTATTCACATTGCGCATAAAATTGTTTTGATCACTGTTGCTTTGGTTATTAAAGGCATTGCGGCAATAATCATCACAAAATTTCTTGTCTAACCGCCCCTTTAATGGTTTCCCACAGCTCAAACAGCTCCGGATATTTTTTTCCATTATCTAAAGGTACCACAAAATTATCCGTTTTCAAACGACTACAAACGTTTACATCCGACCATAAACGACTAAAAACCGACTAAGGCTGACTGGGACTTGCATATTTGCAGTAGAAATATTTCTGAAAATAAAGTCAAATATCTTTAACTATTTAATCTTTTCAATTATGAGCACTTTAAGAAACTGCGTACAACTGATCGGACGCCTGGGCGTTCAGCCAACAGTGAGAAAAATGGATAATGGCCAGAAACTGGCCAAATTCAGTATGGCAACAACCGATACCTACAAAGGAACAGACGGTACCATCAAGGAGGAAACATACTGGCACCAGATCGTTGGCTGGGGCAAAATTGCGGAACGAATGGAAAAATACCTCTCCAAAGGTTGCTTTGTTTTGGTAGAAGGCAAATTAACCCACCGCGAATACATCGACCCTAAGGGTAATATTAAAAAATATTTCACTGAGGTAAAAGCAGGAAACTTTATCCTGCTCGATAAGAAAGATACGATAATTCATATCATGGATGAGTCGCAGGCAGAAAATGGCCTGCCCTTCTAAAATTTACCCGGCCGGCCGATGCCATTTCTGTACCCTATCAACGGCCGGCCGGGATACTTATCTTATTGCTACCCGGTATACCACCCAACAGACAAGGATCAGCAATACCAGAATAAAAGTGAAAATCCATCCCCATTGACCCTGAAATACCCGCCGCTGTCTGCGCTCTTTCCGGCGCAAATTGATTCTGCGGCGTAATTTATGATTGATCTGCTCGGCAATGGCCTTTAACTGGTCTTTGTTCTTCAGCTCAGAAAGCCCTTCAATTGCATCATTAAGGAAGGGATCTTCATCTAATAGCTCTTCCAGCTCGCGTTGTTGTTCATATGGCATAGCTCCCTCCAGATAATCCAGTAACAACCGGTCATCTATCAGGCGCCCCCTGGCATGTGAAAGTGTTTTCTTTATACGCACAATCCGGAACAGTTTATAATCCAAATATACTAATCAAGGGTCAATTTATCGTTCTTCCAATCTTAAGCGGAGATTACGTTTCCCATTTTGAATATGACTTTTCACCTGTTTTATGCTAAAGCCAGTCTGGCCGGCAATCTGCTGATAACTCATTTTTTCCAGGTAGAAGGCGGAAACACAGATACGTTGTTCGTCCTTGAGCTCTTGCAAAGCTTGTTTCATTTTTTCAATGTCTTTTTCCTTTTTCCACAGTAAGTTGACCGGTGTGCCTTCTACCTGCACCAATTCAAGGAACTGCTCCTCACCGAAATACTCCTTTTGATTGCGTAATCTCGTCAGGCATTCGTTACGCGCCACCTGGTACAGCCAGCCACCAATATTATTGATAGCGTTTTTCTGAAATTCAGATAATGCTTTTAAAAATACATGCTGAACGGCATCTTTAGCCTCTTCCTCTCTTTTAAGGTATTTCATGCATACCCCAAAAAGCAAAAGGGTATAGCGCTCGAGCAAAACGCCCAGCCATTTGTTATCGCCGTCGGCCCGGAAGCGGGTTAGCAATTCCTGATCCTCTATATTTTTGTAATCGGACGCCAAATCGTAAAATAATAAGGAAGTATAAAGATATGATGCAGACCAGGGCATTTTCCACAAATCTTACTTTTCAATAAAATAATACTTGCCGGAAACAGATGTTTTGCCCCTGCACAGAATGAGCTTCAATACCGTACTACCGCCAGCTATGCTCCGCCCTGGTTATGAAAAAGGAGGAACTAGAAAAGGATAGATTGTATATTCGTAAATTTTTCTACGTTTCGGCAACAATGAATGTCATGGTCAATCCCGGTGATGCAGTCTATAAAAGGGGAGGCGCTCCATTACTATTAATTATACTTTTACATATATTATGGTTCGCTACTTCACTTTTCTGGAAGAACTACTATAACGGCGACTCTTATGAGTATACCTATCTTGCGGAAAACATTACAAAATGTTTTTATTATAGTGGCAATCCTGCCCTGCCCCTGGAAGAATTCAGGTTGTCTTTGCGAACACCTGTTTACGCACTTTTTATTATGTTGTTCTATAGCCTGTTCGGCTATAATACACTCATTATCCTTCTAGCTCAGAATGTGTTATCTATCCTATCCTGCTGGCTAGCCTATACATTTTTTCAAAAAAAACGGGCTACCCTGCGCTTTACCTGGGTATACTGGATATTAACAGCAATGTACCCGGCACAGTTCTTTTTTGCCGATATGCTGGCACCCGATATTCTGCTACAATTTTTCCTGATTCTCTATTTCCGGGATTTAATATCCTATCTTCAAGAGAAAACAGGAAAAAAGATGGCTTTAATGAGTATATGGCTGTTGTTGGCCACATTAACCAAACCTGTCGTTTATCCTTACCTGTTGTTTCACCTGCTCTTTGCTGTCATAGAGAGCATCCGTATCAGAAAAGTTGCTTTGTTCTTGCTGGGTGCCCTCCCCTTAATGGCTATGCTCGGATACGGGGCATGGAACCAAAAGAGAACCGGCTTATTTCACATTTCCAGTATTCAGAGCATCAATCTGCTGGAATATAATGTTCATCTTTTTCTTACCAGCAAACAAGGCAAACCTTATGCCGATTCGTTCCTTAGCGCAGAAAAAGAGCACATCTATAAACTGTCCAGCCTGGAGGAACGATATATCTATGCATCTCAAAAAGCAAAGGAAATTATATTCCGCGACCTTCCGGGCTATACAACATTCCACTTGCGTGAAAGCATGCGGTTCTTTATTGAGCCAGGTAAAAGCGAGCTGGACCTATTTACGGGCTACCTGGGCTACGACTTTAAATCGAAAGAAAATTTTCGCGATGCATACCACAACGATGGTCTCAAGGGTGCATTCCGGTATTTAATAAAATACCCTTTATTGCCTGTTATACTTTTAGTTGTGTTATTTAACTTCATCCGGTTTATAGGCTTTATATTGTTCCTGTTCTCCAGTAAGATTCCAGTGGTATTGCGCTTACTTGCGGGTATTTTTGTCTTTTATTTTGCACTGGTCACCGGACCTGTTGCTAATACACGATATTTTTTGCCTGTATTATTAATACTAAATAGTTGTTGTTTAGTTTCTTATAGCCTACTATTTAAACAAATAAAATTACGTTCCAAGTCAACTTATGAGCAAAATAGCGCCGAAGATTCGTAATGTGCCCTCCGTTATCCTACGGGGAGCACCTCCTCTTCTTTTAATAATCATTGTTGCCGCGCTGTGGCGGTACTACCAGTACTATATCGATCCCGATGCCATCAGCTACCTGAATATTGTTGAAAGATATGTAGCAGGCGATTATGCTCATGCAATTAATGCCTTCTGGAGCCCCTTGGGCGTTTGGGGTACTACATTATTAGTAAAGCTGACGGGCTGCGACCTGTTTTTGTGTGCTATAATATTCAATACCCTGGCGGCGGCCGGTACCGTCATTGCCTCCCAGCAATTGTTTCATCAATTCCGCTCTTCAGGTTGGGAACGCCTGTTTTTTGGGCTAACTTCAGCATTATTCTGGTCTTATACCGTTTATTTTCAATCTTTTACTGATATATGGCAATTCTTTTTCCTGACCTGCGGTTTACTTATATTATTACGGGCCGATTTTCTGGAGAAGCCTTTGCTGTGGATATTGCTGGGCCTTACCGGTACTATGGCATACTTTGGTAAAGCATATTCCTTTTATTTCTTTCCTATCATGATCATTTCAATTATTTTACTGAAAATGAATGAAAAAGGAAATATCAATTGGATAAAATTACTAAAAGTATCCAGCATCGCTATCATCACAATGATGGCGGCTGCGTTTCCCTGGTTATTCCTGATCCACGAAAAATACGGCATATGGACCTCATCGACCGCAGGGCAACTTAATTTGAGCTGGTGGCTAGTTGGCACACAGGAATTCAGGCCGGGTATTACTGTTTTAGTACCACCTGTGTACAAGGGATCCTTATTTTATTTTGAAGACCCCTTCTTAGTCCAGGGAAAATTAACCCGCATGTGGGATTCCCCGGCTTTATTTATTAAACAAATAGCCCGTGTCGGTTTCAACGCCTTCAATTGGGTTGCCTGTAACAACCGTATTTCGGCTTTTTATTTTGCCAGTTGGATAATGAGCATTATTTTTCTCTTTAAAAAAGAGCATTATTTTTCCGGAAGGTATAATATGAAAATACTGGTTGTATTATTCCTCATTTTCCCCTTACCCTATTGGCTGATGACATTTGATGGCGGACGATATTTATGGTTTACCATACCCCTGGTCTGCATACTCCATCTTTTTATGGCAGAACGCCTGGTTTTCCCCTACCTGTCCCAAAAACTGCGGAAACTATACACCATTATCTTTTTTCTTTCCTTCCTGGTAACCCCCGTTCTGGATATGAAAGAAATGTTCCGTGCCGGCCAGGATGATTTTGAAATGGCCCAAAAATTAAAAGATAAAGGTATAAACGGCTCCTTTGCCACCAACAGGTCCTATGCCGATGGTGTTTTGTCCTTAACCCGGATTGCCTGGTTTACACAAAATCCCTGGTATTGTCATACACTCAATAATTTTACCACAAGCGATATCCTGGCCGATGCCCGCCGGTATGGCGTTAAATATTATTTTTACTTCTATGAAGGTAGCGGCGACGATTACCATTTAGAGGATAAAGCGGGTAAGGACCTACCTGATCTGACCGGGGGCAGCATCCCAGGTATTAAGGTTTTCGAAATAACAAAATAGCAAGCCAGCTGATTTTTTCACAAGTACGATAATTAAAATTATTTCATTTCGAATAAAGAACTAAATATTTACTTTTGCAGACTGTTTTATTAACATAATAGAGATTGTTAACATCAACCTTCCTTAAAAATCAAATAGGAAGGAAAACATTTTTTTCATGGCGAACACAGCAGATATTCGTAATGGCATCATATTAAAATTAGATGGTGCGCTTTACAGTGTTGTAGAATTTGGACAAAACAAAACGGCCAGGGCTGCCGCTAAAGTATGGGCGAAACTAAAAGGTGTAGACAATAACAGGAGTATTGAGCATACCTGGAATTCAGGTGATACCATTTATCCTGTTAGAGTAGAGCGCCGCAATTACCAGTTTCTGTATAAAGATGACAGCGGCTATAACCTTATGGATAATGAGTCATTCGAACAAATTGTAGTTGATGAAAACATGATCGATCGCCCCGATCTGTATAAAGACGGCCAGGAATGTAATGTAGTGATCAATACAGAAACGGAAATGCCAATGGGTGTCGAGCTACCGCCCAGTGTAGTGCTCCGGGTAACCTATACCGAACCCGGCCTGCGCGGCGATACGGCCACCCGAACACTGAAACCGGCCACGCTGGAGACTGGCGCAGCAGTAAACGTGCCCTTATTTGTGGAGAACGATGAGTTGATCCGTATCAACACCACCACAGGAGAATATATGGAAAGGGTAAAAGGCTAACCCCAATTACTTTTTCCGGCAAAATGACATTGTAGTCCCGGCTACCCCTAAACGGTACTATTTCTTACGGACTATTTAAAAAATAACGGAAAAGGCAACAGGGGTATAAACAATTTATCCTGCAGAATCTTTCCGGTCTATCAATTAAATATAAAAAAAATATCATGGAGTATAAACAAATCCAGGAACTGCTTAAAGCGGTAAACAAGTCAAATATCAGTGAAGTTTCGATTAAAGACGGTGATTTCGAAATCACTATCAAACAAGCCTCCGAAAGCGTTTCCCCACAATATGTTGCTGTACCTAATGTGATGCAACAAGCCGCTGTCCCGACTGCGCAGCCCCTGGTACAGCCCAGTGCTCCTACTGCTCCTGTAGTACAACCTCCGGTTGCGGGCTCGAACAACGATACGGTTGCAGGTAATACTATTACTATTAAATCTCCGATGATCGGTACCTTCTACCGGAGTTCCAGTCCCGATAAGCCTGCTTATGTAGCTGTTGGCGACGAAATTAAACCCGGACAAGTTATCTGTATTGTTGAAGCTATGAAACTTTTCAATGAAATAGAAAGTGAAGTAAGCGGTCGTATCGTAAAAGTGCTGGTAGATGATGCCTCGCCTATAGAATACGATCAACCATTATTTCTGGTAGAACCGGCATAGCAAGTATCAGGATACCGCGTATCCGTATCCTGGTTAATTTGTTAGCTTCTTAAAAATCACATCAATACAATTTACCCTTAGGGCGTAAACATTTGTTGTGTATTTAACTTCTCACATTTGAAAGTCATGTTTAAAAAAATACTAATTGCTAATCGCGGGGAAATTGCCCTACGCGTTATCCGTACCTGTAGGGAAATGGGCATTCAAACCGTAGCAGTATATTCTACTGCGGATAAAGACAGCCTGCATGTCCGTTTTGCCGATGAAGCTGTTTGTATTGGTAAAGCGCAGAGCACCGACTCTTATCTCAACATTCCGCATATAATGGCGGCAGCAGAAATTACCAATGCCGATGCCATACATCCCGGCTATGGATTCCTGGCCGAGAATGCCGACTTTGCAGAGATTTGCGCCCAGTACAACATTAAATTTATCGGCCCCACCCCGGCAATGATCCGGTCCATGGGCGATAAAATGACCGCCAAAGAAACCATGATCAAAGCCGGCGTTCCGGTTATACCTGGCTCAGACGGCCTGCTTTCAGATATTGACGAAGCAAAAGACCTGGCAAAAGGAATGGGCTACCCCGTAATCCTTAAAGCCACAGCCGGCGGCGGCGGTAAAGGTATGCGCGTGGTATGGAACGAAGAAGAGATCGAAAAAGCGTTCAATACTGCTAAAATGGAAGCAGGGGCGGCATTCAAAAATGATGGTATCTATATGGAGAAGTTTGTTGAAGAGCCTCGCCATATAGAAATACAGATCGCCGGTGATCAATATGGTACTGTTTGTCACCTAAGCGAAAGAGATTGTTCTATCCAGCGGCGCCACCAGAAGCTCGTAGAAGAATCACCCTCTCCCTTCATTACACCCGAATTGCGTCAGAAAATGGGAGAAGCGGCAATCAAGGCAGCGTCGGCAATCAACTACGAAAGCGTAGGTACCATTGAGTTCCTGGTAGACAAACACCGCAACTTCTACTTTATGGAAATGAATACCCGTATCCAGGTAGAACACGGCGTAACCGAAGAAGTGATCAGCTTCGATCTGATCAAGGAACAGATTAAAATTGCGGCGGGCATACCGATAAGCGGGAAAAACTATGAGCCCAAAATGCATGCTATCGAGTGCCGTATTAATGCTGAAGACCCGTACAACGACTTCAGGCCCAGTCCGGGTACGATTACGGTACTGCATAGCCCAGGCGGGCATGGCATCCGGGTAGATTCCCATATTTATGCGGGTTATACCATCCCTCCCTATTACGATTCTATGATCGCCAAAGTGATTGCTATCGCCCAAACCCGGGAAGAGGCTATTTCTACAATGGAACGGGCGTTAAGCGAATATGTTATAGAGGGCGTTAAAACCACCATACCTTTTCACATTCAACTTATGAAGGATGAAAAGTTCCGTGAAGGTGATTTTACCACCAAATTTATTGAATCGTTCGAGTTAAAATAATCAATTCAAACTAATAAAAAAGGCTGCCCGGCGGGCAGCCTTTTTTATTATCTGCAGTAATAATTTCTCCCGTTCAAA
>JBEBWN010000097.1:0-11367 GCA_040392235.1 Taibaiella helva
TTTCGTTGAATGAAATGCTCACCTTTGAAGAAATATTCCCATCGATACCCATTGGCTCGATGAAGGATGGTATTATACCGGAAAGATACCAATCCGATTTTGGCTGGGCCAATATGGATAAATGGGGTATCAGTATATAAGTAAGGCTGAAGATCGCCGTCGTTGGTAGCTCAGATCAGTTTCAGATCGATGGCGATCTTCATCAATGCGAAGTTGTTTTTTGCGCCAGTCTTCATGATAATGCTACTGCGATGATTGTCGACCGTTTTTTTGCTGATGAACAATCTATCGGCAATTTCCTGGCTACTCAACTCATTCACTATAAGCCCGAGTATTTCCAGTTCTCTCTTTGTTAGCCGCAGGCCCTCTTCTTTGATTTGTGCCGCATGGGTTCTATGCAGGTTCTCTGCAAATATTTCTTTGAGCGATTTGTCTATATAGATGCCGCCCTTGCATATTGTTTGAAGTGCTTCCAGCAATACATCTGTTTTGGCTGATGTTTTTAGCAGGTAACCGGAACAGCCACTTTCCAGCATTTCACTTAAAAGCCCGGGTTTATCAAAGCCGGTAAGCACCAGAATTTTAATGCCGGGGTAGTAGTAAGCAATAGAGCGCGCTAATTGTGCCCCGTTTTGATCGGGTAGATGGTAGTCTAATATAAGTACTTCGGGCATTACTTCCGGTAAACCGGCTAACAACGATTCGCCCGACTCGTAAGTGCCGCATACCGTATAGTATCCGGTATGGTTCAGTATGTTCTCGATACTGTTAGTGATCAGAGGATGATCGTCGGCTATGGCAATTCTGGTCATCATTTTATACAAAGCTACGCGGTCCTGGCTAAATTAATAAAGGCATTTTTCAGGCCGGGCCGGCGTCAACCTGTACCGGAATTTCGATAAGAACGGTAGTGCCTTCCTGCTCGAAACTCTGAATGTCTATATGTCCGCCTATGGCCGCAACATTTTTATCAATATTCTTCCAACCCATGCCGGTATCGTCCCGGTTGCTGATGCTTATGCCTACCCCGTTATCTTCTATAGTCAGCCCCAGGGTATCTTCATAGTAATTTAATTGCACTAATGCGTCGGTGGCCTTGGCATGCTTAACAACGTTTTGCACCAATTCGTGGATAATGCCCAGCAGAATTTTTTCTGTACTGTCTTTTAATTTTATTTTCTTACCGTAGCACAAAAACCTGATTTGCAGTTTATGGTTGTTCACCCGGTTGATAAAAGCTTCTACGGTTTTAACCAAACCCATTTCTTTTAGTTTTGCCGGCATCATATTGTGGGTTGCCCGTCTCAGTTTATCGGTCGAATCTTCTGCCTGGAATACTATGCGGTTGTATTCTTCCTGGTCGCGTAGCTGTGGATAGCGGTAAGGAAGGTCTTTTAAATTCAGTTGGATAGACAAGAGCTCGCTCACTATGCTGTCGTGCAACTCTTGTGCAATGCGTTCCCGTTCGTTTTCTTCTCCGCGTAGCGTTGCTTCAATTTCCCTGATGATATTTTCGTTGGCGATGTTTTTTAACCGCGCCTGGAGGAGACGGTTTTTATTGTATTGTATATAAACGAACAGAAGGACAAATACTACCAGGAGTACAATGCCCACTATTACAAACGACATCTGCACATTTCTTTTTTGAAGTTGCAGTTGCGCTTTATTGTATTCCAATTCTTTCCGGGCCAGCTCCTTGTCTTTTTTTTCCATAAGATAACCGGTTCTTAATTGATTGATCTTATGAATGTTTACCTTGGAAATGTTTTCTTCGTAGTGGTCGGCGTATTTCTGGTGCCATAACCAGGCCTGACGGTATTCACCTTGCTCTGCGTATAGCCTGGCCAGGGCTTTGTAAGCATTGACCTTTATAGAGGGCATGCCCAACCGCTGAGCCATTTCTATGCTCCGGTTGAAATAGTTTTGTGCCTGTGGTATTTGTTTTAGTGCTGCATAAGCTTCTGCGTAAGAAAGGTATATGCCGGCTTTCAGGTGTTCGGGCAAATAGGCCCATTCGGACCGGGTTTTTTCCAGGCAGTACAACATACTGTCCGGTTGATGTAGGTCCAGGTAAACATTTGATAAATTGGCCAGGAGTGAATTCCTTATGGCCAAGATGTCGGCCCTTTGTACTCTGTCGCTTACCCTTTCGGCCACTATGGTATCCATGTAGGAGTAGGCTTTCCACATTAGCGACAACGCTTGGTTGTACTGCTCCATATCCTTACATATACTACCCTTGGTGCCGAGGCCAATTGCCAGATAAATGGCGTCATTATTCTTTTCCAGGACCGGGATACTTTCATCGATCAGGTTAGCGGCCTGATCAAAATCAAGGATGGAAGCATAAATGCTGGCCGCATTTACTTTGAACTTGGCCTTTTGCTGCTCATTCACGGCATACTGGATTGCCTTTAAGATGTGCTCTATTGCGGGTAAATAATCTTCCATTTTTACATATACACCCGATAACCGGTTATATATCGTAGCGATGTCGCCCCTTGGGGTACCGCTGAAGCCTAACGCCTTTTTATACCAGTAAATAGCGCTGGTAAAATCACCATTCTTCTTCAATTGGTCGGCTTTGTCAACACTGGATTGAAAAGTATTAATATAATTTTTGTTGCCGATTGCCAATGATTTATCGGCTGTATGGGGGGAGCCTACAAATGTCGGCGGAATGGTTTCTCCATTTACCTGGGCCTCCACAAGCACCGGTAGGACAAAGCATAATATGCCTAAGGTAATTGTCCATCTTGTGAAAACATAATGTATTCTTCCCTTATTCATATAAAATGTATTAAGGCTGGCATAGGACCGGTTCTGCTGTATTTCGCTATATCTTTTCCGGATAAGGATTAGTCCGGCGTCCAATGGTTGGGTATTATCGTGTTTTTTGTGCAATCTAGTATTTGTTACGGATACCTTTAGCATTTTATAGTAAAATAGGGATTGGTACCTATGGCTGGTTTTGAGAAATAAGGAGCGCTCCCTATTGGAAACTTAGGCCGGAGTTTCCATCTTTGAGTGTAAATAAGGCGCAGATAAGGAAGCCCTTCGTACGGTTTATCCGGGCTATATTTTGTTCTACAGTATAGTGGATTTCAGTATGCAGCGTTTCAAAAACCTTTCCCTGATTCAAAACCCCAATACTGTTCTTATTCCTGGCAAATCTGGAAAAGATGCTGGTAGGTTTGTGTACTCTGCTCTATACCTGTTGACGTTTTAATTCTAAATTTAAAAGCATATAAAATGAAAAAACAAATTACACGTTATTTTTCCCGTGTAGCGACGGGCGCAATTTTATTGTTGGCTATGGCAGCGTTTCATAGTAGTTTCGGACAATATTATAATCAGACACCCGGATTTTTGAACCGGAACCGCATATGGGTATTTGGCAGCAAAGCTGGTATGGCATTTGGAGAAAAGGGCCCGGAAGCCATAAAAACTTCGGTTGCTGCGAGTGCACGAATCAGCGCAGAAGGTGCTACGGCGATTTGCCATCCGAGTACCGGTGCGCTCCTCTTCTATACTAATGGCGATTCTGTATGGAACGCTCAGCATACGGCTATGCCGAATGGGCACAGCCTGATGGGCAATTCCTATTTGAATGCAATCTCTACGAAGCAAGGCACGGTAATCGTGCCGGTGATAGGCGACAGTAGCCGCTACTACCTTTTTTCGCTTACGTCTCAGGGCATGATCCAGAATCTTAATGGTAAAAAGGGATCCTTATTTTATTCGGTCGTAGACATGAGCCTGGATAACGGCTCCGGCGATCTTATTGATAGTCTGAAGAATAAAGTAGTCGACTCTGCGGCGTTGACGGAAGCAATGATAGCCGTTCCCGGATGCCATAACGACATCTGGTTGGTAGTGCATAATAAGGATGCGAACAAGCCTCAGTATAAATCATATCATATAACAGAAAGCGGCTTTGACCCAGTACCTATTTTATCAGACGGGCTAACCGCTACCGCACCGGTGAACGGGATGTGCGTTTCGCCCGACAGGACAAAAATAGCCCTAGCCAATGCCTTAAACACGGTAAGCAGCGAAGTGGCGTTCTTCGACCCGGCTACGGGAAAAATATCCAATCCTGTAAGGATCAGGAATATAGATCATGGCTACCAGAGCTGCGCTTTCTCGCCCGATAACACAAAACTGTATTTTAAAAGTTACAAGCTACTACAGTATGATGTGAGCGTTATGGATTCTGCAACAATTGACAGGTCAAGGGATTCGCTCGCGTCATTCAACTATTCAGGCACCATAAGGTTGTTTAACGATACTATTTATGCAACCACTATGCAAGACTCTGTGAACATTGCCCGGATAAACCAACCCAATAAAAAAGGGCTTGCCTGCGATTACCAGGCGCAGGCCATAACCCTGCTGCCCGGCACTTCGAACCGGTTTGCAGGCTTGTCTACAGAAATTGTAGATCCTTTTATGCCGCTATTGACAAAGGTTATAGATACCCTTCTTTGCTCGGGATGGGAACAGGGTATTTCGCTTGGCGTATCGCATTTTATCGATCACATCACCTACACCTGGAATACAGGAGAAGAAGGAGATACGATCATAGTACGAGAACCTGGTACTTATTGGGTGCGCTACCGCTTAGACGACTGTAATACTTACCTAGACTCTTTCGTGGTAAAAGGTAGCGATCTGTCAACGGAAATTACGATTAAGGGGTTCCAGTTGGGTACTACCGGGGGGCCTTTTGTCAGTTATCAATGGTATTTGAACGGAACGGCGATAGAGGGAGCAAACGAAGCGGGCTACGAGGTTACGGCTAACGGTGATTATACCGTTGTTATTACCGACGGTTACGGTTGCTCTTTTACTTCGGGTGTGTATCAGGTAACGAACTATCAAACCAATATTGCCGATCTTAATGTTTTGGGTAATATGGTTCGTGTGTATCCAAACCCGTCCTCTGATATCATGTATATTTCCAGCCCGGTTCCAGTGCATTGGATGCTCTCTACCATTGACGGTAAGGCGCTGGCTTACGGCTCTGCTTCGGTTTATTTAAAGCAATTATCCGAAGGCATTTATTTTCTCACGATTTGTGATAAGGACGGAAGGCGTATTAAAGTAGAAAAAATAATGAAGAAATAGGGGGAAAATCATAGGTGGGGGCAAAGCTTCCCACCTATGATTTTTATTTATTTGCCCATATATTGCAGGAACTCGGCAAGGGATTTGGAACTGAGGTTCCGTTCTTTAGTAAGCCCGCCTTTTTGTGCCGCCAGGACCCCATATTTAACCATATCTATTCCCGCGATAGCATGTGCATCCGGGTTGATGGAGAGCATAGCGCCTTTTTCAAGAGCATAAGGTATCCAGGTCCAATCCAGGTCTAACCTCCGGGGATGCGCGTTGATCTCGATCACTACGTTATGTTCTACACAATTATCGATGAGCGATTTGTGATCTACAGGGTAACCTTCCCGGGAGAGCAGCAGCCTGCCCGTAGGGTGTCCCAGAATTTTCGTGAACGGATTGCGTACAGCAGCCAATAATCGTTGCATGGCTTTTTCCTCGGTCATTTTCAGGTTACTATGCACGGATGCAATAACCAGGTCGAAGGAGGCCAGTATGTCGTCTGTATAATCGAGGCTACCATCATGTAATATGTCGGCTTCAATGCTTTTAAAAATGCGGAAGGGCGCCAATTTTTCATTGAGTATATCTATTTCCGCATGTTGTTGCAGGATGCGTTCAGGACGCAAGCCGTTTGCATAGAAGGCAGACTGGGAGTGATCGCTGATAACCAGGTACTCGTACCCTTTTTCTTTTGCTGCTGTGGCCATCTGCTCCAGGCTGTTCATGCCATCGCTCCAGATCGAGTGCGCGTGAATAATGCCCTTTATATCGCCAGGTTGCAAAATATCAGGTAAGTTATTACCCCGGGCAATATCTATAATGGCCGGCGATTCGCGCAGGCTGGCGGGTATAAAGGGAAGGCCATTTTGTTCAAAGATGGCTTGTTCGCTCTCTGCATTTTCGGGCAATGTATATTGCTCTGTAAAAGCGGACAGAAAAGAAGGGCTGGCGGTGCTAACAAATAGTTTAGGGTAAAATTGCGATCCGTTATTACAATGAAACACAAGTGTGGGTGTATTGGGCAGATCTACCTGTAACAGTTCGTCATTACCGGTAAAGCCGGCTTCAGGAAATGTTGCTAATACGGAGCGAACACTTTGGGCGTCCAGGTCGGTAATAATATCAATACCTGATACTACAGGCGACTGCCGTTTATAGGCCCCGCCAAATGTCATTCGCGATCCAGGATGTACATTACTCAATAATTCCAGGATCTTTTCGGCAATCATTTCGGCTTCGTACCATAAATAAAGGCCCTTATTATTGTGCATAAATGCAATACTCTGCAATATGCTTTCCTGGGTTTTAGCGCCAAAGCCTTTTAGTGTGGTCAGCCTGTTCTCGTTACAGGCATATTCCAGTTCGCCAATAGATTCTATGCCCAGTTCTTTCCAGAGCATACCTATTTTCTTGGGACCAATACCCTTTATTCCGAGCATTTCAATGACGCCGGGCGGTGTTTTTTCGATATAGGTTTGAAGCAGGGCGAGGTTACCGCTGGCTTGGATTTCCAGGATTTTGTTGGTAACGGCTTCGCCAATGCCCGGAATGGCATGAATTTGACCTATTTCCATTTGGCTAAGCTGTTCCGGCAGTTTTTCTATCCGGAAAGCGGCAGTACTGTAAGTCTTTGTTTTAAAGCTGTTTTCTCCATGGATATCCATTAGCTTGGACAGGAGCTCAAATATACCGGCTATTTCACTATTGGTCATCATTTGGCAAAACTAGTGTTTTCGTAAAGAGATAAAAATAAAGGCAAAAAACTATATTTAAGATAATCTTTACCTGTTAGCCCTGTTTTTCTCCCTCTTTTTCGGTAATTTTGCCGCTTGCTTTTTTCAAAGCATTTTATAAAAATGCCTTTACCTGATTTAATTAAACATGTTTATCACAATGCCACAGATGAGGTTATCCGTAGAGGAAAGCGGATATTTCATACTTCTGGTGTTCAGATACTGGAAAGTGACACGTTGATAGAGCAGATCGTTTTCCGTGTGCGGAACGATGTCTATAGCAATTATTATAAAGTAATTGTACAGGGTTATCTGGACGCAAGGAAGCTTTCTTTACGTTGTCAGTGCCCTTACAATATGGGAACCGTCTGCCGTCATGAAGCGGCTGCCTTGTTTCAACTGAATGATCTGTTGCAAAGTGGCTACTTCGATAATGTACAGGTAGAATATGATCAGAAGCATACTACTGTCCGCATGCGGCAGATAACGACTCATTTCCTGAAATTGTTTTCCGACAAGATTATTTTTTCCCAGGCGGAAGAATGGGTCGCACACCAACGCGTAACTATTCTGGAGGCCAAGGATGATGCGGTGAAGGCAGAAGTACGCGATGATAGTGCCGGGGTTTTTCAGGTGTTCCTGAAGCAAAACGAGGACCGGTATTTTGATACATCGTGCACTTGCGACCACCGGTCACACCCGCTCTGCGTACATAAAACGACGGCCTTCCTGTACATACTCAATCATTTTGGCGGTTATTATTTTAGCACCTTGCGCAATTGGGATACGCAAAAGGATAAACTATTGAGTATTTATGGGTACAGTCTTAAGGACGATCTAAGCGGTAAGTTTGAATTTTCTTATCATGATGGAAAACCCTTTTTAAGGGTACTTGACCCGTCAATTAAAAGGATTGCGCTGCAGCCGATGCCGGCAACAACAGCAAAATTGAAAAAGGAAGAGGAAAAAGAACGGTCAGAACCGGTTCTGACCAAACGACGGATGGGAGTGCTCATTGATGGTAACCCAGGTACTTATTTTCCTTTTACGGACTTTCAACTTTTGGCCGGAGAACCCAACAACGAGGGAGATGCGTACACAGGGCTGGTTGAAAAGCTGGAGGCCAATCAGTACATTTCGCCTGCGGGTTTGCAAGACCGGGATAAGCTGCTGATAACTGCCCTGAGGAAACAGAACCCCGAAGAGTTGTTTAAGTTTATTAAAAAAGATTCACCTTTTGGCGAATTCTGGGACAGTTTGCCTACCGAGTTCAAAGTAGTGCCCGGCGAGGAATTGCGCCGGCAAACCTGGGAGTTTTATCTACCGCGTTACCAAAGATTGTTGGATCATTTTTATGCTTATCCCTTTGTGTATTTTTTGCCCAAAGGAAAGCACTTTGTTACCGGTAACCTGGAAAAGAGCTCCTTTTCTAAGGAACTTTTCCATACGCGAATTTCCGTGGCGCCCCAAGGCAGCGATATATTGTTACGGCTGGATTTTCAGGTAGGCGAAGAAATTCTGCCTTATGAAGATATTCATGTAGTTAACGCGGCCCTGATTAAGAGCGGCGCTTATTTTTATGCAGCGGCTAATGCAGATGTGATCAGTATAGTAGAGCGTTTCGGTTCGTCTGACAGTGCTGTTATTCCCGAATCGGAGTGGCCCCGGTATTTAAAAGAGGAGCTGCTGCCCCTATCGGGTAGTACATCAATAAGCTTTGACGACGCGCTAAAGGATATTGTTACGGAACGCGAGCCTAAACTAAAGTTGTACCTTAAAGAAACGGATAGAGCCCTGGTGTTCAAGCCAATCTTTGATTATAATGGAGTAGAAAAACAATGGCTTGACTATACGCCGGCAATCAGCGCTGAAAACGGGAAAGTTGTAGTATATGAACGGGACGAGGCAGTGGAGCAAACCTTTTTAACACTTTTGCGGCATTTTCATCCTTCGATGCAGGAGAGCCGGAAATCCCATTCTTTCCTTTTGTCCGCCACAGAGGCTATGAAGGGCAGTTGGTATTTCAGCTTTATGGAAAAGCTGCAGGAACAGGGGGTTGAAATTATCGGCTACGAGAAGCTCAAACAATTGCGGATTAATCCTCATAAACCGATAACCACGCTGCAAATGAGTAGCGGGATAGACTGGTTTGATGCCGATATAGAATTGTCTTTTGGGGAAGAGCGGGTTAGTATTGCAGAGGTCAAGCAGGCCCTGAACCGGAAGCAGAACTTTGTTTCATTGAAAGATGGCAGCATTGGTTTGCTTTCGGAAGAGTGGATGGAAAAGTACGGTTTAATGGTGAAGTTAGGTACGGTGAACAAAGACCAGAAGCTCCGCTTGAAGAAATTCCACTTTTCTGCTATCGAAGCATTAAGTGATGAAATAGGGAATAAGGAGATTGTAGAAGAGCTTGCTGAAAAGAGGCGAAAGCTGATCAACTATGACTTCCAAAGCCAGGTACTTTATCCGATACCGGATAATGTTTATGCCGATTTGCGCCCGTACCAGGAGTCCGGGTTCCAATGGATGAACTTCCTCAATGAAGTAGGCTGGGGGGGTATACTGGCTGACGACATGGGTTTAGGAAAAACTTTGCAAACGCTCACCTTTTTACAACATTACCTGAATGGACAACCCAATGCCATTTTCCTGGTAACCTGCCCCACAACGTTGATCTACAACTGGGAGAATGAGATTAAAAAGTTTACGCCTGCCATAAAATATATTATTCATCACGGTATGCAACGTAGTTCAAAAGTCGAAGATTTTTCGGGAATCAACTTGATGATCACGACTTACGGAACATTGAGAAGCGACATACGGATGTTATCGCAGATAGAGTTTGACTACGTTGTACTGGACGAATCGCAAGCCATTAAGAATCCGCTTTCGCAAATTGCGAAAGCCAGCCTGATGTTGCAGAGTAAAAACCGGCTGGCATTGAGTGGTACGCCGGTGCAGAACAATACTTTTGATCTGTTTGCTCAAATGAATTTTCTTAATCCCGGTATGTTAGGCTCCATGGAATTCTTCCGGAACGAATTTGCGACGCCCATCGATAAAATGCAGGAAGAAGACGTGAAAGCGCATTTACGGAAGCTTATCCATCCTTTTTTGCTGCGCCGGACTAAGGAGCAGGTAGCTCCTGATTTGCCGGAGAAGAGCGAAATGGTGTTGTTCTGTGAAATGGGTGCCAAGCAAAGGAAAGTGTATGATGCCTACCGGAACAGCTTCCGCTCAAAGATACTGGGCGAAATTGAAGAAAAAGGCATGGACCGTTCGCGATTCAGCATTTTGACCGGTTTGATGAAGCTCCGGCAAATCTGTGACTCTCCGGCTATTCTTAATGAGGAAGAGGTCTATGAAAATCATTCTATTAAGATTGACGAATTATTACGGGAACTTACGGAAAACACGGGCTCCCATAAAGCGCTTGTTTTTTCGCAGTTCCTGGGTATGCTGGGCCTGATCAGGGAAGAACTGGAGAAGCGTAATATACCTTATGTTTATTTCGACGGTGGTACTTCGTCTACAGACAGAGAGCTGGCTATACAGCGTTTCCAAAACGATGAAGATTGCCGCGTTTTCCTGATTTCGCTGAAGGCGGGTGGTGTCGGACTCAACCTGACGGCGGCCGACTATGTGTATATCGTAGACCCCTGGTGGAATCCGGCGGTAGAACAACAGGCAATAGACCGTACGCATCGTATTGGGCAAACGAAGAATATTTTTGCATACAGGCTGATCTGTAAAGATACGATAGAAGAGAAAATACTCCTGTTGCAGGAACGTAAGTTGACGCTGGTGAAGGACCTGATATCTGACGAAAATGCCTTTATGAAGCAACTGACGAAGGAGGATATTTCCTATTTGCTCAGCTAGCCTATGACAGCGGCGAAAAGGTGCAACCCGGCACAACCGGAAACTGTAGTAGGTAGTTAATGCGATGCACCGCAAATACCGGCAGGCTAAACGCCAATTTGATGTAATGGCAAACACGCCTTGCATCGTCCTGATATATATGCATTTTAAAAAGTATTGTTTATGCGACCTATTGGTATTTTCGATTCCGGTTACGGTGGCCTGACGGTTTTCCGGTCCATTGCGGAACGGCTCCCCCAGTACGATTATTACTATCTGGGTGATAATGCCAGGGCCCCATATGGCAACCGTTCGTTCGAGACGGTATATGAATATACGCTCGAATGTGTGCGGTGGTTTTTTCAGAAAGGCTGTCCGCTGGTCATTATTGCATGTAATACTGCCTCTGCAAAAGCCTTACGTACGATCCAGCAGCGCGATTTGCCCCTATGGGGAGAACAGAACCGCGTTTTAGGTGTCATCCGGCCGACGGCAGAAGTCATCGGCTCGTATAGTAAAACCGGGAAGGTGGGCGTATTGGGTACGAGAGGAACTGTGACTTCTGGTTCTTACCCCGTGGAGATTCATAAATTTTTTCCGAACCTCGAGGTATGGCAACATGCCTGCCCTTTATGGGCTCCATTTGTAGAAG
>JBEBWN010000098.1:0-11198 GCA_040392235.1 Taibaiella helva
TGCGAATAAAATGTAGCAGACACTATTTCTGTCTTACCGCTCATTGGCGCCTGATGAAGCTAGTAATGTCCGAACGGCCCCTGGCTTATATCATCATCATTATGATTGTGCTGTTGTTTTGCGGCAGTACTGTTTTAATGGCCAACAACCGCCCGGCAAGAATTGCTCCAGGTGCAACGCTATTCAGACGGCAGTATTTCCCCTGAATCGTTACCTGGTGCGTTCCGGCCGTCCACGCTGACAAGCTAAGCTTACCTCATTTTTGTTGGCATTATCCTGGTGTATTTTTATTGTTTTCGCTATAGCTTTCCGTCCCCTTCTTGTTTTTCATAATGGACCGGTAAAAACGATTATCGCTTTGTGTGTTCGGGCGCCGGAACGCATAGTGTCCTTACTCATTGCGTGCGAAGCCATAGTATACAGGTTCCGTAAACGGCGTGCGCCACTACTGTACAGAAGTATAAATTGGTCGCCCAATTTGTTATCAACGAATTATCTCGAAAAGCACCGGAATGAGCAAAACTATCCGGACCTCGCCCAGCCAAATGGAATTCTACTGTGATCAATCGTTATGACCCGCGCTTTGGCTATCTGCTTTTGGATGAATAGTCCGCTGGAGGGCGGTCATTTCAACCCCCTATTTGTCCGTTTCAGCTATTAAGGCTTTAAAAACCAGGCGCGGCTTATGGACTTTTGCTTCAGTAATAAAAAAAATACCAATGCAATTCAGAAAGTGGTTTCCCATGGTTTTCTCCTTGCTGCTCCTGGGCAGAACATATGCGCAAACGCCTATCTCTTTACAGGATGCACTGAGCTATGCATTGGAGAACAGCGAGGTGTTGCGCCAGGCACGTATGGATGTGGAAAAGGTAAAACAGACCGTATCAGAAACGCGTGCAGGGGCCTTGCCTCAGGTGAACATCAGCAGTAGTGTCAGCGGCAATCTTATTGTACAGCAATTTGTGCTGCCGGCTGCTGCAATGGGAGGAGCCGATGGCGAGTTCATCGCTATTAAGGCCGGCCAGACCTGGAATGCCATGTCGCAGGTGCAGCTTAGCCAGCAAATATACAACCAGCAGTTGTTCACCGGCCTGAAAGCCGCAAAGGGCAGCGTAGAGTTTTATCGCCTGTCGGCCCAGGTAAGCGAAGAAAATGTTATGCAGCAGGTGGCCGCCAACTTTTACCAGGTTATCATTACCCGCGAAAAAATGAAGGTAGTAGACGCTAACCTGGAAAGAGTACAACAGTTAGAGAAAATGATCAGGGGGCAATATGACAATGGCATGGCCAAAAAAATTGACCTGGACCGTATACTGGTTAATAAAAGTAACCTACACACACAAAAGCTGGAACTAAGCAACGCCGTATCGCAGCAGGAAAACCTTTTGAAATATTATATGGGCATGCCGGTTTCCGAAACCATCAGCTTAGTGCACCAACTTGTAGACCAATTTGAAGCTCCTGAAGAGGTTCTGCAAGCAGGCGTTGATTTTAATGTCAGCCAGCTGCTGTCGTTCCGGGTATTGCATAAACAGGAAGAATTGTTGCAACTACAACGTAAAGCCAATATAGCCGAAGCTTATCCTACATTGTCCCTGGGCGCTAATTATACTTACAACACGCAAAGCAGTAAGCTTAACCTGTATACCGGCAATGCCCTGAACTACGATATGTCGGCCGTAAACCTCAGTTTAAAAATACCGGTGTTCGATGGCTTCGCCCGGAGAGCTAAAAGAAAGCAAACAGAATTTGAAATCCTAAAAGTGCGGGAAGATATGAACAAAACCAATAATGGCCTGCAAATGAACTATGACAATGCCCGTAAGCAGATTGCCAATAGCCTGGAGGCCATACAGGCTCAAAAAGCTAATAAGGAACTGGCCGAAGAAGTTTTTTCCAGTACCCGGAACAACTATAAGAACGGCCTGGCCAGCCTGACCGACCTGTTGAATGCCGAGTCAGAACTGGTCACGGCACAAAATAGTTATAACGAGGCCCTGCTCAATTTCAAGATAGCGGAGATAGAGCTCTTGAAATCCGGAGGCAATATCAAATCTTTATTAAAACCATAATCAGGGGAATAAGGGTTCTCCTCTAATCGTAAATAGCAATGAAAAAAATAGTAGTAACTGTCCTCACTATTGTCGCCTGTGGGCTTATTATCGGAATGGTCCTTTCTGCCAATAAAAAGAAGAATGAAGAGAAAGTCGCTGTTATCAACCAGGGTGCTGCTGCGGTGCCGGTAAAAGCATTTACCGTGACCCCCGGGCAATTGGACCGTGCCTTTTCCGCTAACGGTAATTTTTCTGCAAACCAGGATTTGAAATTGTTGTCCGAAAATAATGGCAGGGTAGTAGCCATCCGCGTAAAAGAAGGCGATTATGTGCAAAAAGGCCAGGTATTGGCCGTTATCGACGAAAAATACCTGTCGCTCGAGCTGGAAACAGCCCGGGATGCCTGGAAGAAGCTACGGACCGATAAAGAACGCTATGAAAGTTCTTTTAAAACGGGAGGCGTAACCCAGGCCCAACTGGATGATATAGATCTGCAATTGCGTAATGCCCAAAACAGGGTCGAGCAGGCGGGGCGCCGCATGGCTGATGCGCATATTAAAGCGCCTATAAGTGGTGTTATCAACAAAAAATATATAGAAGTGGGCGCTTATCTCTCCGCAGGAACCTCCCTGTTTGATATAGTAGATGTGTCCCGCCTGAAATTGAAAGTATCCGTACCGGAACAGACCGTAGTGCAGTTAAAGCCCGGTGATAAGGTATCGATTAAAGTACCTGTATTTCCGGAGCAATCGTTTAGCGGTAACATCAGCTTTATTGCTGCCAAGGCTGATGAGGCCCTGAATTTTCCTTTGGAGATCAGCCTGGATAATAACACCGGTCAAATGGTTAAAGCGGGTATGTATGGCACGGCCACTTTTGGGCAGGCTGGCCAGGAAAAGGTGATACAGGTTCCCCGTAGCGCTTTTGTGGGCAGTGTGCACTCTAACCAGGTGTATGTTTTGGAGGGTAAAGATCAGGCGCGCCTGAAACAGGTAACACCAGGCAGTATCATCGGTGAATCGGTGGTAATACTTTCCGGTTTGACCGAAGGAGACCGGGTGGTTGTAGCGGGACAGATCAATTTGACCGATGGCGCCCGGGTTGTTGTACAAAAGGACTAGTGTTAAGTCAAAGGTTAAAAGACAAAACCGAAAGTAACAACAGGCTGACGAGCAATTAACTATGGAGTAATAAGCCGAAAAAGTACGCTTGACTGGACACCAGCATTAAGAATAAATAAAAATACGAAACTAAAATCAGGCACGCAACCAGCTATAGGCTAAGGTTATAGCGATTGTTGCCGCCGGCAAAGGTTAGCGGTTCAAGACACCGGTTCTGCCCTCTGCCAGGGCATCGGGGCAAAATTACCTGATATAGCTGTGTGTGTTGTCGCTACATAATATACACCAGGATGTGGGCCAGCACCTACACATAAAATGATACAAAATGCAAATTGCCAATATATCTATTAAACGCCCTACGCTGGTTATCGTTGCCTTTATAGCACTGACACTATTTGGCATCATCAGCTATTTCTCGCTTAACTATGAGTTATTGCCCAAATTCTCTCCGGGCGTGGTCTCTATCAGTACGGTATATCCGGGCGCCTCGCCAGGCGAGGTAGAAAATACGGTAACCAAAAAGATAGAGGATGCAGTGGCCACCATGGAGAATGTAAAAAAGCTGGAAGCAACTTCCTATGAAGGGCTTTCCATGATTACCATTACACTGACGGACAATGCCGATGTGGACCTTTCTTTGAACGATGCACAGCGTAAGGTCAACGCCATAATTTCGGATCTGCCGGATGACGCCACCACACCATCGCTCAATAAATTTTCGCTCGACGACTTACCGATTATAACCATGGCCGCGACCGCCAAAATGGATGATGCAGCCTTCTACGACCTGATGGATAAACGGATACAACCTACGCTGTCGCGGATCAATGGCGTGGCACAGGTAAACCTGGTTGGCGGGCAGGAACGGGAAATACAGGTAAACCTGAATGCTTCCAAATTGCAGGCCTATGGCTTGTCGATACTACAGGTGCAACAAATCATTATGGCTTCCAACCTCGACTTTCCTACCGGTAGTGTTAAATCCCGGAACCAGGATATATTGGTCCGCCTTGCCGGCAAATACCAGTCGGTAGATGAATTACGTAGCCTGGTTGTTACTACTACGGCAGAAGGGGCCCAGGTGCGCCTGAAAGATATTGCAGATGTACAGGACGTGCAAAAGGATGTAGAGAAGATAGCCCGCGTAGACCGTAAAAACGCCCTGATGTTGCAAGTTATCAAACAATCCGATGCCAATGCAGTGGAGGTTAGCAAAACCGTAAAACAGGTGGTGGCTAAGATACAGGAGGACTACAAAGCCCAGGGCCTGCATATCGATATTGCCAGCGATGGTTCGGAATACACGCTGGAGTCGGCTAATGCCGTAGTGATAGACCTGGTGCTCGCCATTGTCCTGGTTGCTGCTATTATGCTGGTTTTCCTGCATAGTATGCGCAATGCACTGATCGTAATGATTGCCATTCCGGCTTCCCTGATTGCTACCTTTATAGGAATGAGCCTCCTGGGCTTTTCGCTCAACCTTATGTCCCTGATCGCGCTCTCGCTGGTGGTGGGTATTTTGGTGGATGATGCTATCGTGGTGATCGAGAATATTTACCGGCATATGGAGATGGGTAAGAATAAGGTAAGGTCATCTATCGATGGTGCAAAGGAAATTGGTTTTACTGTAATATCCATTACACTGGTTATCGTGGTGGTATTTCTACCGATCTCGCTCAGCAGCAGCATGGTGGCGCTTATCTTGAGGGAATTCTGCCTGGTAGTGGTTATCGCGGTATTGTTGAGCCTGTTGACTTCCTTTACACTGGTGCCCCTTATGACATCGCGTTTTGGAAAACTGGAGCATATCAACGGGAAAAACCTGTTTGGGCGTTTTATCCTTGGGTTTGAAAAGCAGATAGACCGGTTCACCCGCTGGATCGGCAGCTTATTGCGCTGGTGTCTTAACCATAAGGCCGTAACCCTCGGTTTGGTAACGGTATTACTATTCGGCTCTTTTGCCCTGATCGGCGGAAAATTTATAGGATCCGAATTTATGCCTATGGGCGACCGCGGCGAATTCCTTGTTCAAATAGAACTACCTAAAGATGTTTCTATAGAACAGACAAACCAGTTGACCCGTAAAGCAGAGAACTACCTGTCGGGAAAGAAAGAAGTCGTCTCATTGATCACTACAGTAGGTCAATCCAGTTCCGGGGGCATAGCTACCTTGTCGCCAGCCTACCAGGCGGAGATCACCGTGAAACTTGTTGATAAGAAACATCGAGCCGAATCGTCGGATATCTATGCGGCGAAAATGAAGCAGGAGTTGGAGCGCGAGCTGGTTGGCGCTAAAGTGAAAACTCTACCTATTAACCTGATCGGTATGGCGCAACGTGCCCCGGTAGAGATGGTGGTTACCGGATCTGATCAGGATAGCGTATTGGCCTATGCGGACAGCGTATTGACTGTATTGAAAAAGGTGCCGGGAGCTGCCGAAGCAAAGCTTTCTGCAGAAGGCGGTAACCCCGAAATATCAATACAGGTGGATCGCGACAAGATGGCTGCTCTGGGTCTGAGCTTGCAGACCGTAGGCGCTACCATGCAGCTGGCCTTTAACGGTAATACAGACGGTAAATACCGGCAGGGGCAATACGAATATGATATCAACGTACGCTTTGACGATTATGACCGGAAAAATGTGGACGACGTAAGCAATATACAGTTTACTAACGACCGGGGACAACTCGTAAAGCTATCGCAGTTTGCACAGATCAGCGAACGTTCGGGCCCCAGCCAGCTGGAGCGGAGAGACAAAAATACTTCGGTAAAGGTACAGTCGCAGGCAATAGGGCGCTCCGCCAGCGCTGTAATTGCTGACCTGGAGGCCGCAACAGCCGGTATACCTACGCCTGCAGGGGTAAGCTATACCTGGGGTGGGGATATGGAGAGCCAGTCAGAAGGTTTTGGCTCGCTGTTGGTGGCCTTGCTGATTTCCATTCTATTAGTCTACTTCATAATGGTAGCGTTATACAACAGTTTTGTATATCCACTGGTCGTGTTGATTTCTATCCCGCTTTGTATTATCGGTGCCTTGCTGGCACTGGCATTGACCAATAATACCCTGAATATCTTTACCATGCTGGGTATGATCATGCTGATAGGTCTTGTGGCAAAAAATGCTATTATATTGGTCGATTTCACCAACCAGTTAAAGGCGGAAGGAAAGAGTACCTACGACGCGTTATTCCTGGCCAATAAAGCCCGTTTGCGTCCTATCCTGATGACAACGATAGCCATGGTTATCGGTATGCTACCCATAGCCATGGCCAGTGGTGCAGGAGCCGAACTGAAGAATGGACTAGCCTGGGTTATTATCGGTGGCTTATTAAGTTCTCTCTTCCTGACATTGATTGTTGTGCCCGTTGTATACCACATGGTGGACCGCCTGATGGATCGTTTAGGATGGAACAAACCCGGCTTACCGGTTGAAGAACTGGCCACCGCACCTTATGAACATATAGAGGTATTGGAGTACTGATAACGGCGGCGATCAATGTTTGAAACGGAAATGGAGATATACTAAAAAGAGTTTGCAAATGGAAACGACAATAAGAAACCGGCAGTTGCCGATGATAACGGGGGTATTGCTCCTTTTATCAGGTATATATATGCTGAATGCCCCGCTTGCAGCCTATACGCTATTGTCGAAACTTTTCAGCATTTTGCTCGTCGCAGGCGCCGTATCCGACCTGGTTTTTTACAGCAGGAACCGCTTGCCCGACAGGGGGCTATTCCGGGCCGGATCATTGTTAATGGTGATCCTAGGGCTATGGCTATGGCTACATCCTGCTATCTCGGGTTTTACGCTGGCTTTATATATTGCCCTCCAGTTATTAATCCGGTCGGTTCAGGGCCTGGTTATGGCTTATGGCCTGAACAAAATGGGGGCCGGCCAGAGCGGCTTGCTCCTGGTCATGAGTTTTGGGAGTATGCTGTTGGCCTTGCTGTTGGCAGCACAGCCTATGCTGGCGGGTCTGTCGCTGGTGTTGCTTATAGCCTTGTCATTAATTTTCAGCGGACTGATCGCTATTGTCTGCGGTTTTTTGTTGAAGGATAAAAAAGGCGGCGGACAGAATAGAAAAGCAGGCCACCACCCGACCCGCGACCTGGCGCCTGACGAATATGAAGTGTTGGAGGTATGAACCGGCTTTCTCGGGGGATAGCGTTATCTTCGTATAGATATGATACAACAGAAACTACCTGTAAAATATTTAGTAAGACATAGCGGAAGACTTTTACTCTTTTTCGTTCTGGCTTCGCTGATTATTGGAACCACCAATGAGTCCGACATTACCGCTATTTTGTCCAAGGCGCTGGTTATACTTACGCTTTTTGCGCTTACGTTTTTTGCCAATGTTCTTATCCTGATTTTTTACGACAACCGCCGAAGATCAGCTACCGAAAAAATAGGAAAGCGTACTTTTATCACGGGCTATATAAGTACAATCGGGATCTTTGTAGCCTATCATTACCTGGATATGTTCCTTTCCCGTAAAGGCATACAGTTGTTGCCCCCTGATCCTAATATGGCCAACCATACAGAAGGTTGGCGTGCTTATATATACCTGCCCTACATCAGTCTCATTATACATGGATTCATATTCCTCGTGCAAAATTTTATACTGCATCAGTATGAAAGAAGCCGGATAGAAATGGAATTGCTAAAGCTGAAGTCGATCAATGCGGAAACGGCCAACCAATTACTGCGCCAGCAAATCCAGCCGCATTTCCTGTTCAATGCACTGAATGTGTTGAAGTCTTTAATTAAAAGATATCCGCAGACCGCAGAGGCTTACCTGATAAGACTTTCCGATTTCCTGAGGGCATCTATTACACGCAATACCTCCGACCTGGCTTCTGTGAAAGATGAATTAAAATTGTGCGATGACTATATGGAGATGCAAAAAATCAGGTTTGGCGAAGCCCTGCAATACCTTGTAGCCATCGACGACACAGATGAATGTATGGAGCGAAAGTTGCCGTTTTTTGCGTTACAACCCTTATTGGAAAATGCGATCAAGCATAACGAACTGACCACAGCGCACCCACTGGTTATTAAAGTAAGCCGGGAAGGCGAATACATATCCGTTACCAATAATCTGCAGCCTAAGAAATATGTAGAGCATTCTACAGGTAATGGTCTGACCAACCTCCGGGAGCGGTACCGTATGCTTAGTGGTAATGATATACACATACGGGATAATGGCCCGGAATTTTCTGTAAGCGTAAAAATATTGCCCGTATGAACATTGTTATTATAGAGGATGAATTATTGACTGCTGACGATCTGGAGGATGCGATCCTGCAAGCCGATGCGTCCGTTCGCATAGTGGCTAAGCTGGCTTCGGTACAAGAGGCCGTTGCTTACTTCCGCGATCACGAAGAGCCCGATCTGATCTTTAGCGATATCCAGCTGGGCGATGGCCTCAGCTTCGAGATTTTCCAGGCCCTTAACCTTCGCGCTCCCATTATTTTCTGTACCGCTTATGACGAGTATGCTATCGATGCTTTCGACAATAATGGTATTCACTATATACTAAAACCTTTTAACGGGACTGCTATTACCAGGGCGCTTGATAAATACAAAATGCTACAGGCTTCTTTTCAGCAGGAAGATAACCCGGTCGACCGTTTACTCCGGGTATTCCGGCAGCAGGACCTGGCCAGGACCTCTGCAGTGCTGGTGCATCATAAGGATAAGATCATTCCTGTAAAATTGGAGCATATTGCGCTGTTTTATATCAAAAATGAAGTTACCCACCTGTACACCTTCGATCAGAAAACCTATACAGTTAACAAAACGCTGGACGAAATCCAGCAGGTGGCAGGTAATAGCTTCTACCGGGCTAACCGGCAATACATCGTTAACCGGAGCGCGGTACAGGATGCAGCTCAATACCTTTCCCGTAAGGTATCCCTCACCCTTACCGTACCCTTTACAGATACTATTACCATCAGTAAAGAAAAAATACCGCAGTTCCTGGCCTGGTTGGCTAGTGGCGGCTAGCGGCATTATGATTATAGCGTTAAAACATACCACAATAATGAACCTGGAACAGTCAATGATACTACACCTCGACAACCTGAACAGGATTATAACTGAGCGCACCAGGACCCTGGTTAATAAAGGCGGTCCCTTAATCCATGCAGAACAGGTGCCGGTACTGATGGCGCTTTATCATACCGGACCGCTTTCCCAACAGGAACTGGCTAATAAGTTATACCGTAACAAATCGTCCATCCAGCGAACAGTAGTACGCTTACTGCAACATAACCTGGTGCGTATCGGCGAAGATTGCTGGGATCGCAGGAAGAATATAGTTAGCTTAACCGAAAAAGCAAAACAACTGGCTGCGCAACTCTCCAGGAGTATGAAAGAGTTGGAGCAGAAGTTGTTTGATCACATCAGCCGCGAAGACCGGCAGCGGGCTATTGCGCTGATCCGGGAGCTTTAATGGCCTTCCGGCGGGTTGGCGGATATCAATTAGCAGCTTATTATGCCCGCGGCTCGTCTGCCAGCGCCTTCCGGATCTCGGGTATTATTTTCGTACCGTATATTTCTATTGATTTCATGAGTTCCGTATGATCCGGAGCGCCCACATCCATATGCGCGGCAAAACGCGTTAAGCCGAACAGTTCGCGCATGTACAGTATTTTATCGACCATGGCTGCGGGGCTACCCATAAATAACGCGCCGTTGCGGCTCATTCCATATTCAAACTGAGACTGCTGATAAGGAGGCCAGCCCCGGGTGCGGCCTATGCGATCCATTTGTGCGGCATACAAAGGATAATAGTCTTTTAGTATAGCCGCTTCCGCGCCAAAAAAGGCATGTGCGTGTATACCTACCTGCAACTGGTCCGGATCATATCCGGCGGCGGTATAAGTGTCGCGGTACAGGTCAAATAGGGGTTGAAACTGGACCGGGGCACCGCCTATGATAGCAATCATCAGGGGCAAGCCGAGCTGGCCGGCACGAACCACCGATTGCGGCGTTCCGCCTACAGCTACCCATATAGGCAGCCTGCCATCTTTGCCGGCCCTGGGTAATACCTTTTGCTGGTTAAGTGAAGGCCGGAAGCGCCCCTGCCAGCTAATGGGATCTTCCCGGCTGATGCGGAGCAAAAGATCGAGCTTTTCAGTAAATAAAGCATCGTAGTCTTCGAGCGCATAACCGAATAGGGGGAAAGATTCTATGAAACTGCCCCTGCCGGCCATTATTTCGGCGCGGCCTCTGGAAATCAGATCTACCTGGGCAAAATTCTGGTACAGTTTTACCGGATCCGCCGAGCTCAGAACAGATACGGCGCTGCCTAGTCTAATATTACGCGTTACTGTGGCAGCCGCTGCCAGTATAATCTCCGGACTCGATACGGCATAATCCGGCCTATGGTGCTCGCCGATACCGAAGTAATCAATGCCCACCTCATCCATGAGCTTAATTTCTTCGATAAGTTCCCGCAGCCGCTGACCAGCTGATCCAAATGTCCCGGCTTTGCTATCATAGGAAATATCGCCAAACATACTGATACCTAACTCCATTTTGTTGTTTTGTACAAAAATACCGAAAATCTGCCCGGCTTAGTACTTAGATGCTGAACCGGCGGCGATATTACTTCCCCTTAGCCCTTTTCCTACCTTCACAAAAGCCTCTTGAGTCCAAGTGTCCCCTGGCAATGCCGGCCGGTACTGCAATGTAGGCAGGTGGTGATTTTTTAACGCTTGAACAGCCGTCGTTACGATATCGTTTTTGCAAAAAATAAGGGCGTCGCCATGACGCGTCGATTGGGCGGCGGGGTCGCTTTTGTACATTATTATATCTTGCTTGCCACACCATCCTCATACGCGGGTCCTATCGACCGAAGCTTTTGCTGAAGTGCAACGTAAGCAAAGCGTAGTGGAAATACCCCGCCTGGTCTTGCCGGTCCCTGCCTTTGCCGCAGCGTGGTCCCTGTAAGCACTCCGCCCATCCTCAGGGGATGCCTCCACAAGGTCGGCATGGACGCGTTCATTGGGCGGT
>JBEBWN010000099.1:0-11194 GCA_040392235.1 Taibaiella helva
AGAAACCCGCCCTCTTGAAGACGATACCCCATACGGCTATGCCGGCTGTAGTATAGCCAGACATTGGATCTTTCCTGATCATCTAACCTCGTATAGCGGATACTTTAACTACACTGGGGGATGCACCAAATTGAGTTTAACAGCAGACCCTATGTATTCTGCAGGACTGCGGATTTAAGGAGTTACGCCCATTAACCTGCAGTTAAAATAGGATTAAATCATGATTATATCTGCCAACAGGAAGAGCCGCCCTGTGTTCAGAACGGCTCTTCCTGCTGGCGTTAATCCGATTTTATGATTGATTATTGTTTTCCTTTTTCTTTTTTGCCTTATCCATCCATAACAATAGCGCTGGTTGCAATGTAAGATTGAAAACCATTGCCAGGAATAGTGTTAAGGCTGTAAGATACCCCAGTGATTTGGTACCTTCAAATTCGGAGACGGCAAATACGGCAAATCCTGCCATGAGAATGAGGGATGTAAAAATAATACTCAGCCCAGTATCGCGGATGCTCCTGCGTACGGTAACTTCGATGTCTTCGTTATGTGTCGCCAATTCCTGTTTGAAGTTGACAAGGAAACGTATAGTAACATCGACAGTAATGCCCAATGCTACACTGAAAACAAGAACCGTTGACGGTTTGAGCGGAATATTCATCCACCCCATGATACCTGCAGTGATTAGCAATGGTACAATATTAGTTACAACCGCTATCATTACAATACGCCAACTTCTGAACAAAATAATCATACATACCAATATCATGGCGAAGGCCCACATCAAGCTTTCTCTTAAGCTGTTGATTATAAATTTACTTCCTTCGAGGAAGGTTATACTTGTACCCGTAAAGGTCAGTTTATAGTCAGCCGTATCGAATAGCTGGAGCGCCGCGGGGCGGATATCATCCAACAGTTTGGGCATAGCTACAGAGCCTATATCGGCGACATTCACACTGATCCTTACCTGTTGCACATTCGTATCTACGAAAGAATTTAACAATTTACCCATTTGGTTTTCCTGGGCATGGTCGCGTTTACGTAGCATGCTTATCAACATAGGCCTTAGAGCGCCGAATTCGATTTGGTCGGGTAGCCGGTAATCGGCGAGCGCTCCACCGGAATATCCTTGTCTCGCAAATTTAATAGCTTTGATCAGCGTAAGCGCCGACCCTATTTCAGGACGGCTTTCTAATAAATTGGTAAGGGAATCGAGCTTTTCCCAGGTATCCAAGGATCGTAAAGCGCCAAATTTCTTTTTCGTATCTACGATAATTTCCAGGGGCATTACGCCTTTAAAATTTTTCTCGAAAAATTTCAGATCCGTATATATCTTATCAGAATGTGGCAAATCATCTACAATATGTCCGACAGCCCTTAGCCGCAGCATACCCCCTGTAGCTGCAACACAGGCCAGGATAGTTGCCAGGTAAAGTATTTTCCGGTTATGAAAAACCAGGGTTGTCAGCGAATCCAGTAACTTATTCATCCATTTGCTTTCCAAGTAGCTGGTATGGCGGGTATTGGGAGCCGGAAGAAAACTGTAAACAGCCGGAATAAATACCAGTGATATAAAAAATAAGCCCAATATGTTTATACCGGCCACCAAGCCGAATTCTTTTAGTATTACACTTTTTGTAAAGAAAAATACGCCAAAACCAATAGCAGCTGTGAGATTGGTAAACAAGGTTACGATCCCCATTTTTCCAACCATATTGCGTAACGACGATCTTTTTTCATTGTTCTGCGCATATTCTGTATGGTACTTATTCAGGAAGTAGACACAGTTGGGGATTCCGATAATGACAACCAAAGGAGGAATAACTCCTGTCAGAATCGTAATTTTGTACCCTAATAAAGCAAGCGTACCAAAGGACCATATTACGCCAACGGCTACCACTATCATAGATGATAATACCGCTAGTACAGAACGGAAAAAGACCAGGAGTATCACCGCTGTAAGTGCAAAGGATAACAGCAGGAATATCTTAAGTTCATGTTGCACTTTGTTCGCCATTTGGGTACGAATATGCGGCAGGCCCGAATAGTGCATTTCGATATTATGCTTCTTGCCAAATGCATCGCCAATGGCGATAATTTCATTAATTACCCTCGTCCTGTCTTTTGAAGCAAGCGTTTGCTTGTTGATACGGATTGCCAGGACATATGCGTTAGATTCAGGATTGTATAATAGCCCTTTATAAAAAGGCAGGCCTTGAAATACTTCCTTTAAGCTATCCAGGGCACCAGCACTGACCTGGTCGGGGAAAATGCGTGCCGCTGTCAGCTTCTTTATACTATCCTGAACCAACTGCACGGCAACAGGGATGCCCAATACATTTTCGACAGACCGGACCTTAGTTATATCTCGGGACAATGCCACATAGTCATTGAAAATTTCGTATTTAAAAAAATCCGGCGTCTGTATACCCAACATCATTGTATTACCATCTTCGCCAAACATTGTGCGAAACTTTTGGTAGTCCTGGTATTTCGGGTTGTCTGTAGGAATGGCATTGGTAAAATCATAACTCATTTCCACTTTGGACGCCTGATACCCCATAAATCCGGTTAATGCAAACAAGATAATAAGCAAAGGCACCCGGAAGCGTAATACAAAATCAGCAGTGAGAAGCCACATAGGCAAAAAATTAAATTTAAAAATATCGACCGGTTTTCTACCAGCAAGCAATAACATTATAAGGCGCTTACGGTATATATAGAAAAGATGCTACCTGCCTGACAGAATAATAAGGGCGCAAAAGTACGCAATGAATTGATTTTTATGGTAACAATATTGGAAAAAGAAGGGCGAAATCAATTAACCAATAGCACAGAAAAAAACTATATCATCGAGATACAAAGCATACAATTAATTATATAAAAACAAAACGTCGTAGCTTCCTTTTATATCATACTATTTCTATATCCCCAGCAACAAATAATTTATCGCAATGGTTTAATTAGATACTCCAGCCCGTTCAAACGGATTTCATACATTGTTTGTAAAAGCACACCTAGTTTGCCAGCAGGAAACCCTTTACGGACAAACCACAAAAGATAGTTTTCCGGCAAATCTGCAATAATCGTGCCTTTATATTTTCCGAAAGGCATTTTAAATGTTGTGAGCTGCAATAAAATTTCTGGATCCATATAAGATAATCAAAGTGTAAAGCTATAAAATTCTATGCCTCCTCTCTCCCAAAGCTTATCACAGCCAAATTACGCCCGCGAGATTTCGATTGATATAGGGAACAGCAAAAAGCGCACCCGTCAATTTACCTTTTTATGGCGTCGCTATTTTGTTCAGACCATTGGCTGCCATCTTATTAAAAGGCTTTAAGCAGGTATTATGACAACTAAAGGACTGAAATAGATGTTATTACCGAAGTTTTCCAGAGAAAGAGAACCGGTGCATTAAGTACACAATTTTCTCCTTGATTAAATTTCAGCAGCTTTTGTTAGTCCCAGTAAACGAAAATTTCCTTTCCGTTATGAGTATTAGAAAATTATTATTATATATAAGACCTTATGTGAGGCCCTTCCGCATGCTAGCCCTATTGACATTAACACTCACCCTGATCGGCTCCTTTATTGCCCAGGTAAACGCGTGGGTGCTGCGGTATACGGTAGATTCTCTTACCGGTCTGGTGAATAATCATCAATCGTTCCAGGCAGGCGCCAAAATGCTCCTGATTATATCTGTTATCCTGTTATTAAAAGAAATTGTCAGCGCCCTCGTTCAATTTGGTCAAAAATATTTCGGTGAGCGGCTCCGCATTTTTGTTTCGAAAGACTTCGCCCAGGCTATAGTCGACAAAGTGCTGGGATACCGTCTATCCTTTTATACGCACCCGGACAACGAGTCTGGCAAATTACAAACCCGGATCGACCGGGGCATAGAAAGCCTGACCCGACTGGTTCAAAACTTCTTTATTGATATTCTGCCCCTTTTTGCCAGTTCTATTGTCGCCCTGGTTATGATGTTCTGGGCCAACGTTTATGTTGGTTTCGTAGGATTGCTGATGATTCCCGTTTACTTCCTTATTACTCATAAACAGGCTCTGAAACTAAATGGATGGCGCAGAAGCCTTCGTCAGTTCCGGGAAAGTAAAAGTCAGGGCATTATTAGTATTATCGAATCAATCAGCGTCATCAAGTCTTTTAACCGGGAAAGGGAAGAATCGATCAAACAAATGAATCTGCAGGAAAAATTAACAGACAATCAATTACAAACCCGCAAAACCAGTTTCCTTTTTGACGGCCTTAAATCATTTGTAGAACAAATAGGAGTTGTTATCATAATTGTTCTGACGGCCTACCTGGTGCTAAGCGGTAAAATGACAGTTGGCGCCATCATGTTTCACATCCTTTTGTTCAATAACGTAACCGCCCCAATACGCCAGTTGCATCGCATTTATGACGAAATGAATGATGCTCTGATCTACTCGGAAGGTTACTTTGATATACTTATGGCCGACGACGAAAAAGAAAAAAGTGGCAATTATAAACCCGCGGTCGCTATCCGGGGATTGTTCGAACTGGAAGGTGTACAATTCAGCTATCCTAACGGCTATAAAGCACTACATGATATCAACATGACGATTGAACCCAATAAGATCACAGCCCTCGTGGGCCTTTCCGGGGCAGGGAAAAGTACAATCATTAACCTCCTGGATAAGTTTTATGAAGCCGAAAATGGTGTATTAAAGCTGGATGGCATACAGCTGGCTGACTACGATACTCAATATCTGAGAAGCAATATTGGATTGGTATTGCAGAAGAATCATATCTTCAGCGGCACGATAGAAGAGAACATCCGTTATGGGAAGCCCGGCGCCGACATGAATGAGATAATAGAAGCTGCCCAGAAAGCATATATTCACGATCAGATTATGGCCTTACCTCAACAATACCAGTCCAAGGCCTTACTACTATCCGGAGGGCAACAGCAGCGTATTGCCATCGCCAGGATGTTCTTAAAAGATCCGCCCATTATTTTCTTAGATGAGCCAACTGCAAGCCTGGATGCCATAGCTACCGAACAAATAAAAAATAGCCTGGATGCCATAAAAAAGGACAGGACGGTTGTGATTATATCGCATAATATTTCACAGATCATTGATGCAGACTACATTTATGCCTTGAAAGAGGGTCGTATAGTAGAGAAAGGAACACATGATCAGATTTACCGCCAGGGTGGCGTTTACAAAGAGATCTTTGACAGTAGCGCACGAAGCCTAAATATTGAAAAGATAGCGAGAACCATAGCTACAGCCGATTAAGGTTTTGCTTTCACGGCGAAAGATAATACAGCAAAGGGGCCGAATTTTCGATCGGCCCCTTTTGAAGATTTAGTTTTCTTCTACCAGTTTTAATTCCTGCTGTCTCAATTCAACTTTCTTTATCAACCTTTTTCGCCTCCGGCCTCTAAATCTGTCTAATATTTTGTCGACTATATAATAAACGCAGGGTACAACCAGCAGGGTTAGGATTAGTGAACTGGTTAGACCGCCAATGATAACCCATGCCATGCCATTCTTTACCTCCGCACCGCTTCCGGTGGCCATAGCAATGGGCAACATACCTACTATCATAGCGATGGTAGTCATCAGGATCGGACGGAAGCGCTCTCTTCCGGCATCCAGCAAAGCCTCCACTAAGCCGGCGCCTTCTGCTTTCCGCTGATTAGTAAAGTCGACCAGCAGGATACCATTTTTGGCCACAAGTCCCATAAGCATGATCAACCCGATCATAGAGAATATCGTCAACTCGTTCATGGTAAGCGCAAGAGCCAGGAAAGCTCCGATAGTAGCCAACGGTAAGGCCGCCAGCACCACAAAAGGATATATCGCGTTTTCATACAGGGCTACCATAATCAGGTACACCAGCAGGATACCAATACCTAAAGCGGCTAACAGGCTACCAAAAGCATCTTGCTGGGCCTCTACGTCGCCACCATACTCCCAGGTAACGCCTTGTGGCAACACCAGTTTTTTAATCGATTTGGTTATTTCGTCCGAAACGGTTCCTACAGAACGTCCCTGCACGTTAGCATTAATAGTAATAGATGGCAGGCGGTTCATTCTTTCCAGAACGCTCTCTCCCAACGTTTCCGTTACGGTTGCAAACTGCGACAATTGGAAAACCTGACCCTGAGGATTCACAAAAGATAAGGCCCTAACATCATCAATATTAGATTTATCGAAATTATCGCTCTGCACCATAATATCATACTCATTGCCATTGTACTTGTATTTTGCCTGATCGTTGCCCCTGAAAGCACTACCGATAGCCATACCGATATCGCTGGCGCTAAGTCCATAAATGGCCATCTTTTCTCTATCCAGCCTCACATCTATCTGTGGCTTGGGATTCTTTGTACTAAACTCCACATATATGGTACCTGGCGTAGCTTCTACTATCTTTTTAATGTTATTGGCAGCTTCCCTGATCTTTGTACGGTCGTTACCTTTTACCAGGATCATGATCGGCGCCTGGTTAGCATTACCTGTAATATCTACCTGCGACACGGTAGCCTTTACACCAGGGATCTGCGAGACGCGGGCCTGCATCATATTGCCGAATTCATCGGCAGAAATAGCCCGCTCTTTTTTATCCACCAGTTTAATATTCACCTCGGCATAGTTACTATTGCTAACGGTACCAAGACCATTGTTAGAAGTACCCACATTGGTAAAAACGGTGGTTACATTCGGATCTTCCATTAATATCTTCTCTACCTGCTGCGCTACTTGGTTCGTTTGGTAAACAGCGGAATTAGGATCTAATTCCAGCTTAATAACCATCTCGCCCTGATCGCCCTGGCTGATAAAAGCCGCTCCGATGAAGCCTCCGCCCAATAATCCGATAGTACCGACAAAAAGCAGGATTATCCCGATAAAAATCCAGCGCTTGTGGCCAAGCGACCATTTTAAAACAGATGTGTATCCGTCGCGCAGATTTTCCAATTGTTTTTCAAACCAGAGATTCACCCTTCCCCAAAGCGTATTCTTACTGAGGTGCACCAATTTACCCCAGCGGGAAGCCAGCAGCGGTGTCAGAGTGAAACAAACCAGTAAGCTCATTAAGGTAGAGAACACAACAACCAATGCAAATTCGCGCAGGATATTACCGATCATACCGCTAACCAGGGCCATGGGCAGGAATACTACAACGTCGACCAATGTAATAGCCATAGCCGTAAACCCGATCTCACTACGTCCGTCTACAGTGGCCTGTCGTTTATTTTTGCCCATCTCCATATGCCTCATAATATTCTCCAGGATTACTATAGAGTCATCTACAAGAATACCCACAACGAGCGACAGGGCCATCAAAGTCATGAGGTTGAGCGACATACCAAACATGTACATCATGATAAAGGTGGGGATCATAGAAGCCGGTAAGGCTACCAACACAAACAGGGAACTCCGAACACTATGCAGGAACATCAACATCACTAAAGAAACAATAACGATAGCCAGCATCAGGTCCTCCATAACAGCATGCGCCGATTGAAGCGTATAAATCGACTGATCGGAAGCTATTTTGAAATCGATATCAATATTGGCGTAGTCTTTTTTTAACCGGGCTAAACGGGCCTGAACCAATTTGCTCACTTCAACGGCATTGGCATCTGTTTGTTTCAGTATCTGTAAACCTATAGAAGGCAGTCCATTGATGTGGTTGATCGTGGTTACATCTTTTTGTCCGTCTACAACATCTGCTATATCTTTCAGGTAGATCTTTCCACCATCCTTTCCATAAGCAACAATCATATTACGCAACTGGTCGGCATCGCTAAACTTGGCATCAAACTTAATTGCCAATTCGCTGGAAGCAGTTTCCACTTTACCTGCCGGGGTAGACAAGCTCGCCAGGTTGACAATATTGGCTACCTGCGCCACTGTCAACCCGTAGGACTCCAATTTACCCTTATCCAAATTAACCCGCAACTGGCGCTCATTACCACCCACCAGGTTAACCTGTCCCACACCCGGTATATTAGACAACTGGGGTTTTATCTGTTGGTCGATCAGGTCATATAAAGCCTTATCATCAGCCTTCGCCGTTACTCCCATACGAAGAACCGGAATGTCGTCAGATGAAAATTTATTAACAATAGGATCATCTATATCCTTGGGGAGTACGGCGCGGATCATATCTACCTTCCGCTGTGCATCATTCTGTGCCTTGTTTACATCTACACCATTCAATAATTGAATGATGACCATGGAAGCTCCTTCCATGGAAGTAGAATTTATTTTGTCAATACCTTCTAAGGAAGAGATGGCGTCCTCGATTTCCTTAGTTACGGTACTTTCAATTTCCTCTGCAGACGCGCCCCTGTAGGTTGTAATTACAGAAACGATAGGCGCGTCGAACTTGGGAAGTAAATTATAATTTAAGCTATTGTAACTGATCAGCCCGAAAAGGATGAGAATTACAAAAACCACCGTAATGAGTAACGGTCTGTTTATTGCGAGTTCCGTTAATTTTTTCATTCGAAATTGTTTTGCTGAATGCTGTTAGTAAAATGCAGATCAAAACTTTGGAAGACCGATCCAAGAGGCACCTTCGTTCTTATTCCTGCGCTGCGGCTGAGACCCCTTTCACCAGGGATCCTTCCTTAATATTCACCTGTCCTGCTGTCACGACAACGTCGCCCTCGCTAAGTCCATCTAATACTTCAACACTATTACCCACTTCACGGCCTACATTTATCTTACGGATAGCAGCTTTCCCATCAACTATAATATATACAAAAGGATTTTTCAGACTTTCCACCAGGGCACTGCGGGGAATCATCATGAGCTTTTGGTTGCTTTCTCTTGAAAAGTCAGCATACACAAAAGTTCCTGCTTTTAGCGGATGGTCATTCCGGTTAAACATTTCCAGTTCCACCTGGTAGTTATGGGTCGCATCGCCCTGTGAACTGATAAATGTGATTTTTGCATCAAAACTTACTCCCGGATAGATATCCGTGCGAACTGTAACATGCTGGCCCAGCTTCAAAGTATAGATATCCTTTTCACCGATCATTACATTAACTTTCAGACGGGACACATCTACAATATGTCCCAAGACAGTTCCCGGATTTACAAATTCACCGGCCTCCTTTAATTTGGAAACAACCTGCCCGTTTACAGGAGCCTTAATATGGTTATCGGCGATCTGTTTATGGATCTGATCGATCTGGTTATTAGCATTATCGTAGCTTAATTTAGCATCCTGCAAGGTAACTTCCGTAGTAGCCTCGCCTTCCAGCAAGGTTTTATAACGTTTAAAATCCTTATCCGCCTTAGCCCTGGTTAATTGAGCGGCTTCGAGGTTTAACTGTAAACCTTTCACATCTATTTTTGCGATAACAGCGCCCTGACTTACTTTACTACCCAGGCTAAAGTTTACTTCTGTCAGTTTACCTGCACTGATAGCCATTATGTCTGCTTCTTTGTAGGGAATAAGGTTGCCCGTTTTAATCAGCTGATCATTCACTTCTGCAAATGACGCCGTTACCGTATTTACGGGTATAGACACATTTGACACCGGTTGCGGCTTGGATTTCTCATCTATCGTTTTTTTGTTCGAGGCTAGCCGGATAAAGATAGCGGCAACAATTACGACAATAACCGTTATAATGATTATACGCTTTTTCATTTGATATTTTGTTGTGTGCTTGAGATTAAGTGGTTAAGTTTTCGAAGTATGCTTATAGTTCCTCATAGTACTTTCTGAGCGTGCCGTTCGCTTTTTGCACGTCCAGGTCGGCCAGATAAAAATCTAAAAGAGAGTTTATATAGTTATTCTGAGCTTCCCGGTAGGATAGCTCCGCATTCAACAGATCGCTTAATGTAGCAACGCCTTGCTTATATTGCAAAGTGGTGTTTTCATACACTTCGCTTGCGAGCTCCATAGTACTTTTATTGGTATTTATAGTGTTCTGCGCGCGGTTTACTGCCGCCCCTGCATTTTGGAATTGCAGGTTTTGCAGGTCTTCGTTCAGTTTCAGGTTTTCCCGGGCAGTCTGAAGATCGAGGCTGGCCTGTTTATATTGGGCATCCCGTCTGAAACCAGTAAAGATGTTCCAGGAAAGGCGTACGCCGATAGCCGAATAGTCTAACAAAGGATCGTAAGCCTTACTGAGACTTGTAGAGCCAAATCCATTGGCGCCATATCTACCGTAAGCCGACAATGTCGGGAAGATTTGATCTCTTATCATCTTCCGGTTGATGTCATATAAGGTTAATTGCACCCTTTGCTGCTGAAAACTAATTGTTTGCTTATAGTCAAAAGCATCCACGATCTTCAGCCGGGGACTTGTATTTAACCATTTAGCGGTATCGGTAAGCACGATATCTTCATCTTGTGATAATCCCATGCTATTTTTCAGATTATTCCGCGATAACTCCAGGTTATTTTCCGCCACGGAAATCTGGGAAAGTACATTATTAAGGTTTACCTGTACCTGCTTTACATCTACTTTTTTGGCCACCCCCTGCTCCGCCTGGAGTTGGGTTACTTTTAATGTTTTTTCGAAACGATCTTTGTTACTGTATAGCAGCTCTAATTGCTTCTGCAAAACAATAATCTGGTAATAGGCTGTTGCAATGTTATAAATAAGCGTCTGATTGGTTTGCTCTGCATTCAGCATTGCCAATTCCGTATTGGGCTTATTAGCCTTCAAACCGGTTATCAGCGACTGGTCGTAAATCTTTTGATCCAGTTGTACCACCTGAGTAGAATTATATTTCGTACCGAACGTAATACGTTGCTCTTCCGTTTGGCCAGGGAAGCTTCCAGCCGGGATGACATTCTGTTGCAACTTTAAATTATAATCCAGGCTGGCATTAACACTTACCTGGGGTAAGTAGCCCGCCAAAGACTCTCTCGCTTTTTCGTGCGAGGCCGCGACATTATTCCTGCTTATGAGTACAGAGCGATGGTTCTTTAAGCCATAGTCTATACATTCTTTCAATGAGCGCTTTTGTTGTGCGGCCAACTGAAGGCTGCACAGCACCAAAGACAGGGTCATTATTTTACTTATATTTATTCCCATTGTATCGGATGTTTCAGTGTAAATTCAGTTTATCATTAGCTTTTTAGCAGCTCAAGCTTATCTGCTGTATCGCGTATAGCGCTTATAGTCGTTACCCTGTCTTCAGACGCAAATGCAGAAAAAATATGTTCTTCTACT
>JBEBWN010000100.1:0-11166 GCA_040392235.1 Taibaiella helva
ATAGAGCTAACGTTTAACGGAGGCACAGAAAGATACCAGGGCAACATTACATTGTTGCGCTGAGCATGGAGAGGTTGGCTATCTCGTAACCAGTGATATAATGGGTAATGGCTTTTTTACTTTTAACTTAATAATTGAAACAACAAAATATGTACCAAATGTATTCAAAATGGAGCAGGGCTATATTGCCGGTGCTGCTATTACATGCTTCCATATCCTTTGCTCAACAGCGTACAGTCGATTTGGAGGTTATCTGTATTTCGCCGGCAGATACTGTGGTGAACGGTATAGGAGCGGTCTTGCGTTTCGAAATGCGTAATAACGGACCGGATGTAAAATACCGGCGCGACACTACCTTATACTGGCTGTATGTAACGGAGGGCGAACAAACGCATTGGGCTTATAGCGGAGCTACCATTGGTACCAGCGATGGCGTGATTGAAATAGGGCAATCTACCTTTTATAACGATAATTACAGTATTCGCTTTCCTTTTCCGGAACGGCAGGATACCTTTACGGTAGATTTTTGTGTCATCATTGGGGCTTCCTATATCGACGAACGTGGCGATACCATCAGTCCTTTTAGCTGGATAGATCCCAATCCTGATAACGATATGTGCTGTACACCGGTCACCGTTGTGCCCAGGTCTTCCGGTTCGACAATAGCCGGCGCTGCCTATCGGGAGGACCTGTTGCTTTATCCCAACCCTGTACGCGACAGGCTGCATATACGCCGGTCGGACAAGCTAAAGAACGGCATGCTGCTGGTGACTGTCGCAGATATAAGCGGACGAACTTTGCTACAGCACCGCTTCAATGCAGGCAGTGGAAATGATGATATAGGCAGTCTCGATGTTGCTATGCTTCCGCCCGGCATGTACCAGGTACAGATAGCATCGTCTGAAGCTACGGTAAGTCGTAAAATAGTTATCAGCCGGTAAGGTTTTTGGGAGGCTATAGCTTCTGCTGGACTGAGATCTGTCCGTTGGGCCTGGAAACGTCGGGCTGTAGATGTCCTTCGACTGGGCTCAGGCTGATATTGGGGCTGTTCGTTGAATCTCATCGAAACGTTGGAGCGGTGAGTGTCCTTCAACTCGGCTGTAGGTGCCCTTCGGCAGGACTTAGGGTGATAGTGGGGCTGTTCCGATGATCGTGTCGAAAACGTGGGGCTGTTTTTTTACGATTACTTAATGCTACTTGTTTATGAGTGTAATGATGCCTAAAGATACTTTCGCATTCCGCGCTAACGCAACCAGGAGTTGTCAGGTTATCAGGATAGGCAGCCCTATCGTGGTCGTTCTAACTTGTTGCTTCCTGGTCTCTTGCCTGTCCGTTTGCGATCCGGTAAAGCCGGAAACAGGAAGTGACTCTTTATATCCGGAGGAGTTCAATTATTTTAGATTCCAGTATCGGGTGGCCGACGGCCCGCAACCATTCGTGCCTAAGCCGGTGATGATACCCATGACAGATACCCATCATTTTGAGATTTCAGGCATTATGGTTGAATAATAATTCATTGCAGATCAACTGCACGATATCGGCCTGCCCATTTAGTGCTTCAGGCGACGGATTTTTTGAAAACCAGCAGCGTGATGACGGAGAACAAGCAACCTTTATAAATGCCGTCATGAACATCACCGGTGGGGAAGCAGGATACTTGTAATAAGGGTCGTTGGGCCAAGGTTTGATAGGCGATTATAGGGATACAGCAAAATTGTCTGGAATAACGGTTGTTATAATTGCGTTGGCATCCTAATATGCTGATGAGTAAGATGCGCTATCGCAACGAATCAATATTACTTCATCTACAGGCAAGTGGAAGCGCTTCTTACTTCAATATTTGCCCCAGATCTATAGATTTGAAGTTCCTGTCGTTCAGGATAAATGCTCGCATGCCGGCTGCATGCTGTACGCCTGCGATAACCAGGATGCGTTCGCCCTGTGGCGCTACCTGTTTCTGGATTAACGAATACATGTAAAGGTTTCTCCGGTACCTTTCGGATACAAAATAGGCGCCCGAAAAGTCGTTGATTGTGCCGACTTTATTAAACAGCGAAATGTTTCCGCTATTCAATCGTTGTTCCCATACGGGGTTGTTGAAAAAGAGCAGCATTTCCTTTACGGAGCCAGCTGTCTTCATATGGGCAATTATGTCTTGGCTGTAGTCGCTAAATTCATTTTGTATTTCACCCATTAGCACGAGCTGATGGCTTTTCTGGATGGTGGCTATAATTGTATCGTTGGGCTCTGGTAGGGGATAGTCGAATGCGAAAACTTTATGGTGCCCGGCCTTGGCGGCTATTCTAAAGCCTAATTGCTGCACCTCACTATTAAAGTACATACTTTCCTGCTGCCCGTATTGCTCTTTAATGCGCTCAATAGTTTTGTCTTCCCGGTACAGGTTGTATAAGGTATCCAGTTCACCCTGCTTGTCGTATGCCCATTCTACAAAAATTTTGGTCGGTTGGTAGCGGGCTATCTGTAGGGCCAGTGTATCCAGATCGGCTTGCACCTTTTTGTCCTGCACATCAAAGTGGACACCAAATTGGGTGCTGACCAGGTGAAAATGAAAGCAGCCTATTGTGACTATCTCATTTTTTTGCTGCCCGAAAAGGGAAATGGCGGATAATAAAAGGAGGAAGAAAAGTGTTGTTTTCATTATATGTTTTCTGGTTTTGTTATTTAAGGGAGCGAAAATGCCGTTAAGGCAGGTCTTGCTATGAGCGGTGGCAGGATAATACACATTGCTGATTATACCTATGTCAGCCTTAAGTTCCGGTTACTTGATATATGCAGGTTTTTTTTAAAGAAAAAATATAAAATAACTCGTCTTTAAATGTTTGCTGATAAATCTGCAATACATAGCAGCTCTTTTCAGCATGATTCTTTGAACGCATTCCTTTTGAGCTTGCAATAGTACTCACGCGATCATATACTTATCGACCAACGTGTTTTTTAGCTTTTGATAAACTCTTTTTCCATTACAGTATATACCCACGCGAGCTGCCCCTGATGTAATTACTTCGCAGCCAATTCTATATTGTCCTGCCTGGCATTATACCATGACCATATTTTACTACGCGCTTATGTTTTTTACGAAACCCTTTCCTTTAGGCTGCAAAGGGGGCTTTTCGTTCGTACTGAAAGTATATGAATATAGTTGCTTTAAATCAGGATTGGTTAGCGTTTGTGCGATAGGGCGTTAACGAAAAAAATAGTGGCAAGGAGCGTAAAAAAAATCTGCATCGTTTTATTGTAAAGCAAAAGGAAAAAATGCCGGCAATGCTATATTGTTTTAAAACAGATTTTCCACCTGTCCCTGCTGCAGTAGAGCGTTACTCACTATGTTTTTCTTTACCCCTTCTTTGGGATATGAATCTATGTCTATTGGCCTGTTTTTGCCATAATGTCTGCGCCGGTGTGTGAAAAAACAGAGGGCATAAATTTTGCATGTTACTCACCTGGAGCAAAAGAGAACATAAGAAGTATTTTCTTTAGGAACTCAAATTCTTGCCCTGCGAGAAAAAGTAATATTTCTTTTAAGCAAACCCCTTTTTAAAACTAAAAAACCTTAGCTGGCAAAAAAGAATATAGCATTTATGACCCCTGTCTTTCCATGTTTAAGGTCAGCTGTGGCGGCGGTTACCTACTTTCAGCTGGCATCATATCAAAGCCGTCAACTGTTTTATCGAATCGTGCGATGCCCGGCCTATCGAACCCATTTTTTGAGTTAACGCATTACTGTTATTTTCCGCACAATGGATTGGGCATCGAACTGCAGATTAAAGACAAACATACCTGCTGGCAATGAATTTATATTTAGTGTAACCCTGCCGTTTTTAACCGCCGTTGCTGAATAAGCCCGGGTCATTAAAATCCGGCCACTGATATCGCTTACACTAATCTTTAGCGCTGAAAACGGCTGTTTCCCAATTTCGATAGTAACATCTTCTATGGCAGGGTTGGGGAAGAGGCGCACTTCGTCGTTCATTGACGGTTCCTGTGCTATAGAAGATGTACTACCCGAAGCTATAATCGTAATTTCTTTGCATACCAGATTATTATCGGGGTTAGGATCATCGTACGACACTTTTACTGCCTCCCCATTGCCATTCTTAAAGCCAGTGGCATTGATATCGGTAATTTCCAGGCAAAATTGGCGGGGGCCAAGGGCGCTACCCTCGCCAACACTGGTACTCCCATTAATCAGGTCGCCGCCGTCGCCGACTAAAAGCTCCCGTTCCAGGAGGATAGGAATAACCTGGCTACCCAGTAATATAATGATCGTATCTCCTTTAATTAGATTGTCGGGGCCATTATTTTTAGCCTGGAGCACCACGTTAAATGACTGTCCTACCACAATCTCTTGTCCGCTTGCGGGGCTAACTAATGTGCCTTCCACATCTATAGAACGTTGTGCAAAGGATGTACTAACCAGGTATAGGGATAACCCCAAAAGAGCAATGCTTTGTTTTGATTTCTTTTTCATTGTATTGTTTTACTTACGTTTGTACAGTGACGGACCAGGCGTAAAACCCGTATTGTCTGGTAAGATGTTCCGATCCGCAAATATTTCCGGCTTGGGTTACAATCGACTCAAAAGTTATTCATACACTATGATTTTCTTTATTTGTATTCCCTGCTGCGTTGCTAATTGTACATTATAAAGGCCTGCAGCAAGCTGACCAATATCTACTGCCAGTACATCCTTTTCCCAACGCCACTGTTGCATGTTCCAGGTCAATAGTTTTCTGCCCATCATATCGATTACCGACAATTCTACCAGCTCATCAACACCGTCAGCCTCTCTGCGCAAGTACAAGGTATGCCGGGCGGGATTGGGATAAAGATTAAAACTGGCCGTACTTCTGCCGGTCGAGCGGATTACCGTTTGCCGGGTAGGCATTACAACCACTTGCCTGCAACAAGTGTCGTTTACAGTATTACTGTCGTAATAGTCAAACCGTATAGTATCGCCCTTATCGTTTAGCGACCAGCTGGCAATCCGTACACAGTAATCTAAAAGCAACGGTTCTTCAAGATCGGGGTAGGAAAATCTAATTGTATAGTTATCCCTGTATATCATCGATTCGCCAACCTTTACAGTGTCTTTATGGGCGCCGCCGAATGCCCCTGAGTAGTCCCGGGTAATATTACCATCAACTCTTCGAAACAGTGCATAAAGAATGGCTTCATTGTGAAACATAATATCGGGCCCCAGATTTTTTGCACCAAACCTAAGAATCAACGAACCTCCGTTGGTCACGGTATCAGCTGGCGAAATGCAGATAACCTCCAGGTCACAGGATCTTTGTTGTGCCTTGGCGGCATAAAACAATAGAACAAATCCTGTGAGCAGCATTGTTTTTCTAAACATTATATTGATTTTTTTTTTTTTTTTTATTGTTTATTCTTTTCGATATGCTTAGCCAGGATACTGATATTTTATTGTTTTTTAATATCGTTACGATAGACATATCTGTATTGATGGTTCCATCTTATGTAGCTTTACCGGATTAAAGTGATATTACCCCGGTATTGTTGCGATACACCATTGGTATGGTGTACATCGATCATATAGAGATAAGTACCCTGAGGTTGTAGCTGCCCGTTGAAACGGCCATCCCATCCCCGCCCATCTATCGAATGTGTATCGAATATCAATTGTCCCCATCGGTTATATATGCGCATTTGGTAGGTTTCGATACCACTGGCTAATACCTGTCTCGGCAGGAAATAGTCATTGTGCCCGTCACCGTTAGGTGTAAAGCCGTTGGGTATATCTATCATACAATCTTTGGTAATATAAATGGTTTCCGAAGTGGCGCAACCTAATGAGTCGGTAGAAACGCGAAGTGTATATTCCCCCGGGTGTACAACTTTTATATGTTCGGTAGTGGCACCTGTATTCCATAGATAATGGTATGCCACGTCTGTCTGACTGGCTTTGTTGGATAAGAAAATGGCCCCTCCCTGCCAGCATTGCAGGGTGTCGGGGCCCAGATATACAATAGGGTTAGCCAGAACGCGAACCGTATCCTGAAACTGTGTTGCCGGACAAACCCTGTTCTGCGCCGTCAGCTGAACAACAAATGTGCCTGGCAGGGAGAAGGCATGTCGCATGGCGCTCATGTCCGGTGTGGTCCAATCGTCATCCGGTCCAAAACGCCAATGTAATAGCATTACCTGGTTGTCTACTCGTGGTGTAAACATTACTGATGCTCCCTGGCAAATCATATCCTTGTCCTTCAAAAAGCTTAGGGGGTAGATAGCGTCCACTTCTATGTACTGAATTAAGGAGTCCAAACATTTATCACCAATTGAAGCCAGCAGTTTGACTTCATAACGTCCTGCCCGGGTATACGCGTATTCCGGGCTGTGCAGCGGACTTCCTGCTCCATTACCATAATGCCATTGAAAGCGGTTAAATGACGTATCAGAGTTGTTCATAAAATGAACGGTATCGCCTAGGCATATAAGCGTATCTATGGCAAACGATAGTTTCGGGTCTTTTTCCGGATAGCGAATATCAAAAGTATCTGAATAGGCTGTACAGCTTGAGTCTATATAATAGTTTACCCAATACTTGCCTTTCTGGTAAACCGTTCGCTCTGGTTCTTGTGTCAGATCATCCCAAAGGTATTCGGGGGCTCCGCTCATTTTAGGTTGTATCAAAATGCTGTCTGCAGCACACAACGCATCGGCCACTGTGGTTGTAAATATTCTGCGCATATCCGCAAAGACGATGTGAAAGGTGTCGAAATATTTAATACATTCAGCGTCTTTTTGTTGATAACTTAGCCAGTAGGTGCCGGTCTGGCTTACCCAACGTTTATCGGCTGCAAGACCATCGTTCCATAGGTAATGTACACCTATGGGCAATTTCGCTTCCAACAAAAAACTATCTATGCAATAGAGTGTATCTATTGTCGTGTTGTACTTTTTGTTGTCCGGAACAATGGTAGCGTAATTAGGCAGGCCAAGGTTGGCTCCTGTTTCTGGCACTAGTCGGAGGCCTCTTGGTGTGAAGGCACAATTTTCACCGGCCAGGTTCGGCTCGTTAATTATACCAAGAACAGTGGGGAGGCCGGATATGTACAATTTGTCATCCGGTGCCCGTCTTATATGCGTTGCATGGGCGGCGCCACCCACCCGCGTTTTCGATTTAATTATTGCCGTAGTATCACCAGCGCTTAAATCAAACTGAAGCAGTTCGGTTGGCATAAACAAAACGGCCTCATCACTTACATAGAGTTTGCTATTATCGGGCGAAAAACACACCCCGTATCGGTAACGGAAGGAATCGGTATTCAGTACCAGTGGATTGGTTACACTTCCTGTGTTCCGGTCAAAATCATACAATACCAGGCTACCCTGTGCAATAGCCAGTTTCCTGCCGTCCGGAGAGATGTCTATGCAACCCAACCGGCTTTTTCTGAACGAATCGCGGGTGTCGATAAGTCTCGGAGAAATAGTCGGGGTAGTGGCCAGGCCATTGTAATTAATATTATAGGCTCTGAAGCTGGTATCGGGTTCGGAAACAACCACCAACCATATATCGCAATGACGGCCGTTAACGGCATACATATGTTCTGTCAGATTTTCAGCAAATAAGATGCCTTTTTTGTCATGGACAACATCTCCCAACCCGTTATTAAGCGACATATCTATTACGCTGTAGTACAGCTTTCCGAATTCGGCCTCACATTCAAAAGCACCTAGAGAAAACACATAGTATTGATCAGCTTCGTCGGGAAGAGGAATGATGATCGTTCCCTGCGAGGTACTGTTTGTTATGCTGGCGTGATTGTCATAGCAGATTTTTCCAATTAAGTCGCTACCGTTGGGCATTACGGTATGAGTACGATCCCATACTGTCGTACCGTCCGTGTAGAATAACAACGTTCCCTTGTCATCGCATATAGTAGCAGAACCTTCACTTGTGGATATACCCGTTTTAATAGCAACCGGGGGAGTACTGTTAAAATCTATTCCCGCATTTTTTCCAAAGGACCATACATTTACGTATTGCCCAGATAGGGGCCTGGCAAAAAGTAGCAGCAATGCAAAAGGAAAGAGGATTGTTTTTGGTATCATGAATCAAACCGATATGTCGTTTGGAAGGCGATTTATTAGTTGGGCTGGATTATGTATTGAGTATAACGGGATGGTATATCCCGCTCTGACCATGCAATGGATATTTTAACTGTCCTTCACGGAATGGACTATAATAATTATCCATTCCATGAAGGGCAATCTACTGATAATTGGAATGCCAGGACAACACCTAACACAGCAAAGCCAAAATGTACAATTAGAAATCAATAAAACAGGAGATGGTGCATCAATCAGGTATGCACGGTCCAGAACTAGTTTTTTACCGTGAATTTCTTCTGAATAGCACCACTATTTGTTTTTATATTGAGTATGTACATTCCGGGGGCCAGTCTGCTTATATCCACCGAGGTTGTTTGCATACCGGCCTCCATCAGGATTTGTTTCGTAATCAGGTTCTGCCCAAGCGTATTTGAAATGATTATACGTGCATCGGCTTTATACGGCATATCCAGTTGGATATTAAGTTGCTGTTGGCCCGGATTGGGGAAAATGTCAATAGGAAAGTCGCTGGTCAACGCTGTTATTTCCGTTCCTGTGCCTGCCGCAGTACAACGTCCTTCCATCAGGTCAATCAACTTTTCTTCCCACATTGCGGTAGATCCCTCATTCGTATATACCACTTTGCGGTCGGGGCATATAACCAAAAAAGTCGGCGTGGCAAAACTACCTATTCCCGGTTTAAGTAGTTTGTACATCACATCCTGGAAATCTTTTTTTAAGTCAACAATAGGGTGACTCACTCCCGAAACCCAATCGCCATAAGTCTTGGTTCCTTTTCCGCGTAGGTCCTCATCAGTAGAGGAGGGGTCGCATTCTATCATGACCGGGAGTATTTTTTTGGGCATCACTGTTCCTTTCGGACCATATTGCTCATATATCATCTCAAATAGGCCCTCTTCATGAAAAGCCCAACAGATGTTACAGGTAGTTTTACTCAGTTCGATGGCAACAGTATAGCCCTGGTCGAGGTAGCTGTATAGACTATTCTTTCCTCCGTTAACGTCGTTAAGCACGAAGTCTGGTACTATTGAGCCTGTATCGATTATAGCAGGAGAAAATTGGGCCTGAACATGCGAAGGCATGGTCACAATTCCTAAGGCTGTTACAGCAAACGCTGCCAGTTGTAATTTTAACTTGTTCATTGTTTTGAATTTAGTGTTATTGTAAGTGTTCTGTTTGCGGTAGCCATGGCCAAGACTAGGGGCTTGATTTCGAAAATTTCACTACTTTTATTAAATTCTCGTTTTCATCTAAAATGTGTAGGAAGTAGATGCCTTCCGACAGATCTTGTACCGGCAACTGCCGTATATTGTCATTTCTCTTAACTACTTTTCCGTCGATTGCGGTGACGATAGTTTTAATCTTTAACTCTGTTTGAATATATATTACGTTCTTAGCCGGATTGGGGTAAATTGTTACCGAGACAGTGGGATTATTGGCAATGCCCGTTCCTGCGTTGGTTACCTTATAGATTTCAGATGTATCGACACATGCACCGGTGTGAACAATTACCTGGTAATCGCCATTGCTGCGTGCCATGTGATTACTGTCGGTTGCACCAGAAATTGGTTTGCCATCGAGCAGCCACTGGTATTGATCATAAGAATCTGTACTAAGCATTATACCATCAACCTTGATCATCGGCTCTGGAAAATTGAGCCCCAAGACGCTAAATGTATCCACCCTGGAGTTGCAGAAATCTTTAGAGCGAACCCAGTATTTTCCGGGTGTAAGGGCTATGAAATCGGTACTGGTACTGCCGTCGTTCCATTCGTACTCTTGAAAGCCCTCAGGAGCATGAAGCGCTACACTGGGTTCGCTTACACACACAGATACTTTTGTGTTTTCCAAAATTGTGGGGCGGGGCGAGGGAAAAACTACATCCGATCCAAAGACTCCGTAACAGTTATCTCCCGGCAATAGCTTAAATGCTTGCTCCTGAAATCCGCAGGCTGTATCCAAAAGATTGGGATTGTTAATACGGTGAATAGTTTCATATACGCCCAGGTAGATGGTGTCGTTGTATAACCGCATTCCGGAAAAGAAAACTTGACTTATCCCTCCTCCTCCTTCTCCTTGGGTTGTTCTCCCGTATAAGTTGATGTTTTTAATGTGTTTTCTGGAAGTGACGATACTCGTAGAGTCGAAAACACTAAGGTCAAATTGATAAATATTGTTGGAGACGGTGTTGAGGTTGGAGCTTGAAGCGAACTCTCCGTCAACAATGTAAAGCTTACTGTTGTCTGGCGAAAACGATGCCCAATAGAGCAGCGGGCGCACTGTATGATCAATATGTATAGTGTTTTCAATCTTGCCGGATGCAGGGTTGAAGTTGCATAGTAAAAGCGGCATTGCTATAGTCAGTCCGGGTGTTAAAAAAAGGTGCTTTCTGTCAGGTGATACCCCCATTTGGCCAAGGCCATAGAGATAGTTGGCTATTGAGGCGGCATTCGTTGGCGTGGTGGAAACTACCGGGACGGTATCGATGCCTTTTTTAGTTATACGGTAGGCCCTGAACTCATCCAGCGTAATATGATGTGTCATCAACCATATATCGCAACTATCGCCAGGAATGGCAATCATAGCCTCACTGAGCGTATCGCTGGTCAATACTTTGTTTTTTTGTCCGGGCACAATATCTCCCAGTCCATTGTTTAGACTCATATCCACCACACTGTAAAAAAGGGTTCCATTTTCAGGCATTTGGATGTCGAAGGACGAGAGCGAAAAAATGTAATATTTACCCGGATCATCAATTACCGGAACTATGCAGACACCTTGCATTGCCGTGTATTTTTCCTGGTTTGAATTACCTTTAAGACTATCGCCATTGGGCATTGGCTGGTTGTTAGCATTCCATACCTTTCCGCCATTGGTATAAAAAAGTAGCTTGCCGGTTTCTGGGTCGGCTACCGAGGCACAACCTTCGTTCGACGATTGCTTGGTAGAAATAGGTTGTGGTCCACCACTATTAAAATCCAAGCCTGCCCCCTCGCCAAAGGCCCATACGCTATTGGCTTTTAAGAATTCTGGTGTTTTATTATAGCT